>JAQUOA010000157.1 GCA_028749215.1 Bacteroidota bacterium | reverse complement strand
CAGCGTTGATGCAAGACGTTGGCGTGCGGCATATTTTCTGTGGTAAAGATACCAACGAACCTCTGATCGTCAATCAACTTTTTTATTTTATCACTTTTCATGGAGCTGTCCTATGAGCGAACAGTTTAAATTTATTTTGGAAGAAAAAAGAATTCCAAAAGCATGGTACAATATTAATGCCGATCTTCCGATGCCTCCTGCGCCCGTATTACATCCGGGAACAATGCAGCCGGTGACTCCCGATTTTTTGAGCGTCCTTTTTCCGATGAGCCTCATCATGCAAGAAGTCAGCACGGAACGCTGGATTGAAATTCCAGAGCCGGTGCGTGAGATTTATAAATTATGGCGTCCCACGCCGATGTATCGCGCCGTCCGTTTAGAAAAAGCGCTCGGTACACCGGCTCACATTTACTACAAGTACGAAGGTGTAAGCCCTGTCGGTTCGCACAAACCGAACACCGCCGTCCCTCAGGCATTTTATAACAAGGAGGCAGGAACAAAAGCGTTAACGACTGAAACCGGCGCGGGACAATGGGGTTCGGCGCTTTCGATGGCGTGCAATTTTTTCGGATTGGATCTTGAAATTTACATGGTGAAAGTTTCGTATCACCAAAAACCGTACCGCCGTATCATTATGGAAAATTTTGGCGCGGACGTGTACGCTAGTCCGACCGATCGTACACAATTCGGCAGAAAAGTTCTTGCTGAACATCCTGATTCTCCCGGATCGCTTGGTATTGCCATTTCCGAAGCGGTGGAAGTTGCGGCAACAAGCGGCGGTGCGAAAAAATACAGTCTGGGTTCCGTGCTTGGTCATGTGCTCATGCATCAAACTGTTATCGGTATTGAAGCGCTTGAGCAGATGGAAATGGCGGGTGAATATCCTGACATTGTCATTGGCTGCGCCGGCGGTGGATCGAACTTTGCAGGTTTCAGCTATCCATTTGTTCATCAAAATCTTACCAACGGAAAAAAGACAAGAGTGATTGCCGTGGAACCGGCATCGTGTCCGAGTTTGACGAAAGGAAAATATACTTTTGATTACGGCGATGCTGCTGCAATGGCTCCGATTGTGAAGATGCATACGCTTGGCCACACATTCGTTCCTCCCGGTATTCATGCGGGCGGACTTCGGTACCACGGCATGGCACCGAGCGTGAGCGCGCTTGTTGATCACGGTGATATTGAAGCACGTGCCGTCAATCAGTTGGGAACATTTCAGGCGGCAGTGCAATTTTCAAAATCGGAAGGGATCATTCCTGCGCCGGAATCATCGCACGCCATTAGAGTGGCGATTGACGAAGCGCTGGAATGCAAACGCACCGGCGAGAAAAAAGTCATCGCGTTCAATCTTTCCGGCCACGGACATTTTGATATGATGGCGTATGAACAATTCCATCACGGCAGGCTGCAGGATTATGAATATCCCGAAGAAGCGATTCATGAAGCGATGACGCATTTGCCAAAAGTTACGGTGTAAAGTTTTTGTCTTTAGACCTCACAGGTTTTAGAAACCTGTGAGGTCTAAACTTATTATGATTTTTATCTGAAGTCTGTTATCTTTCTTTCATGAATCCAAAACTTTCCATCGTCATTGCCGTTTACAACAAACCGCAAAATCTCCGATATGTGTTGGAAGCATTCAACCGTCAGTCAATGAAAGATTTTGAATTGATCATTGCTGATGACGGTTCAGGGAAAGAACTTACCGACGTGGTAAACGAAGCGAAACGAACGTATCCTTTTCGTATCAAACATCTTTGGCATGCCGATAATGGATGGCGGAAAAATACAATGTTGAATTACGGAATTCAGGAATCCGCAACGGATTACATTGTATTTATCGACGGCGATTGTCTGCCCGGAAAAGATTTTGTACTCGACCATTTTGCGCATCGTGTAAAAGAAAAAATTTTACTGGGAAGAAGAGTTGAACACGGCGAGCGGTGGGCAAAAAACTTGTCGCTTGAAAAAATCCGCTCCGGCGAATTTGAAAAATATACTCTTCGAGATATCGTCGACGGCCTGACCGGAAAATCAGTTACACTCGAAGCAGGATTCCGCATTACACATCCTTTTGTAAGAAAACTGACCGGAGAAGTCTCATCAATTCTTGGGTGCAATTTTTCGACGTACAAAGAACATCTTGTTGCCGTTAATGGATTTGATGAAAGCTACGACGGTCCGGGTAGCGGAGAAGATTCCGATATTTTTTACCGTCTGCAGTTGATCGGCGTGACCGGAAAGTCACTGCGCAGTCTTGCCCTTCAGTACCACATCTGGCATCCATTGACAAAAGAGAAAGAAGCGAACCATCAAAGATTTCTTGCCATGAAGAGTAAAAATGAACCGCGATGTAAAAATGGACTTATGAAACTGTAACCCGTGCGGTCTTTAACAATCCCTTTACCGATACCACTCCGCCGTTCACCGAAAATTCCACAACTTTTTTCATTTTTTAGAGTAAGTTCATCTACAGAACAAATGAAGGAGGTCGTTATGACGGCTATGCAACCACGAAGATTCGAAAGCAGGTTTATTATCGGAGGGATTTTGGTACTCATCGGTACTGTGTTAATGCTTCACCAGCTTAATTTCATCTATATCGATTCCATTTGGAAATACTGGCCATTGATCTTTACATTGGTTGGCGCCGTGAGCATAGCCAATGCGCTCAATGCAAAAGAATTCGGCAGCGGGCTCTGGTGGATCTTTTTCGGCATCTGGCTGTATGTGTCAATCAATCACCTGTTTGGTCTTAGTTTTGAAGATACCTGGCCTGCACTTTTGATTGCGTGGGGAGCCAGCATAATTTGGAAATCGTATTTTTCACATTCGTATCGTTTTATAAAGGGGTAGTTATGGAAACAAAAAGTTTTTTACGGACTTCGCCGCAGTTTATCGTCGGGCTTTTAATTATCGGACTCGGTGTGGCGTTCATGCTGGATAATCTGGGATATGTTGACGCTGGACAAGTGATTCGGTTTTGGCCCGCTCTTCTTGTGTTGTTTGGAATCGGCAAAGTAGTACAATCACCGGGAAGCCCCGGAAGAATATTCGGGACAATCTTAATTTTTGTCGGAGGCATGATGCTGCTTGACAGGTTGGATGTCATTACATTTCATCTGCACGACTGGTGGCCGGTGATTCTCATTATCATCGGTGTCAATTTTTTACGAGGGTCTTGGAACCGATCAAACACATTTTCACGAACAACACTTGGCGGTGAAAGTGCCGATGCCGAATCGTACATAAAACATTTTGCGGTGATGAGCGGAGTCAAACGGTCTGTGACATCAAAAGATTTTCGGGGCGGAGAATTATCGGCGCTCATGGGCGGCTGTGAACTTGATTTTCGTGAAGCGGCAATCAAAGAAGATCAGGCAGTGCTGGATGTATTTACAATGATGGGCGGAATAGAACTTCGCGTTCCGATGGACTGGACAGTTGTAGTGCAGGCAACACCGATTATGGGAGGGATTGACGATAAGACGTACTTGCAGCCAGAAGCGAAACCGACAAAAAAACTCATCATCACCGGCACAGTTATTATGGGCGGTATTGAAATTAAAAATTAGCACGCTTTACCATCATCGAACCAAACAAAAATTTTATGCAAACGTAATTCCCAGTGCACCCAATTCTTTCCGATAAAAAAAGAACCTTCATTTACCTTCTGGTATGGCTCATTGTGGGCGTCATGTTTGCGGCATCGATGACCTACGTTCTTCACGGAGAGATATTCATCTCATTCGTCATCACCATTCCGGTGATGATGATCTATTCACAGATAAATTTAGCTTCATGGTATATTGCTAAAGCATTTCCGTTAGGTAAAACGAATATTGGAAAAATTATCGGAATTGTGTTTGGCAGTTCTGCTATGGTGAGTGTACTTTTTGTAGGAATGTGTGTTGGTTGGATATACGTTGTTTCGCGGTTTCATCCGCTTCCGGAACCGAGTGCTGATAAATGGCTGCTCTATCTTCTTTTGTATGGATTGGGTGAGGAATTGTATCTGGTCTCCTTAGCCGTGAGCTATTTATTCACTGCGGTGGAACATTCACGCGAAGTAGAACGCAACGCGTATGAAATGCAATTCCTTGCGCAAAGTGCCGAACTAAAAGTATTGAGGATGCAGGTCAATCCGCATTTTCTTTTTAACAGCCTCAACTCCATCAATGCGTTGGTGTCACAGAATCACGAACAAGCGCGTGAAATGACAACGCTGCTTGCAGAATTTTTCAGAAAAAGTTTGCAGTACGGTTCCAAGGAAACCATTACGCTTTCCGAAGAGCTTTCGCTGCTGACCAATTATTTAACGATCGAAAAAATCCGTTTCGGTTCGCGCCTGGTTGTTGAGCAGAACATTGATGAGTCGGTTTTGTCCTGCCAGGTTCCACCGTTGCTCTTGCAGCCGCTCCTTGAAAATGCAATTAAATACGGCATTTCAAGCACGCTGTACGGCGGAACAATTCGCATCCGTGTTGAAAAAAAACAAGACCGTGTTTTTCTTATATTGGAAAATCCTATTGATGAAGAGGCCCCCATGAGAAGAGGGACAGGGTTGGGGCTTCAGATCGTCAAAAAACGATTGAATACTATTTTCGGTTCCAATGGAGACCTCCAGACATTTCGGGAAGGGACTACATTTCGAACAATTCTTTTCTTCCCCGTACGACAATGAAAAAAATTACCGCGATCATTATTGATGACGAAGAACTTGCACGCAGTTTGGTGCGCGAGTATCTTTCTGCCCACGACAACATTTCCATCGTTGCTGAATGCGCGAATGGATTTGAGGCAGTCAAAGAAATATCCGAACGCCATCCCGATGTGATCTTTCTCGATATTCAAATGCCCAAGCTCAGCGGATTCGAAGTGCTGGAGCTTCTTGAAAATCAGCCTGCCGTGATTTTTGTGACAGCGTTTGATCAGTATGCGTTGAAAGCATTTGAAGTGCACGCCGTCGACTATCTGCTGAAACCGTTCAGCAAAGAACGATTTGATGAAGCACTGCGGCTTGCATTGCAACGGTTAGACAATAACCAGCCGGTGAATGTGGCCGAACTTACCGCAGCAGTTCAGCCAAAAGACCAGCCGCTGGAACGTGTCCTTGTCAAAGAGGGAAACAAAGTTCACGTCATCCCGGTGGAGAAGATTGATTACATTGAAGCGCAGGATGACTATGTTGCGTTTCACGTTGATGGAAAATCATATCTTAAAATGCAGCGACTCTCAACCCTTGAATTTTTGCTGGACAAGCGGCGGTTCGTCCGCATTCACCGTTCATACATTTTGCATCTGGATCGCCTTGCAAAAATAGAACTGTACGCCAAAGATTCGCGCACTGCCATTCTCAAAGACGGAACCAAACTTCCCGTCAGCCGCAGCGGCTATGATACCTTGAAGGAACTTCTGTAAACAGCTCTTTATTTTTATCCGCACGTTGCGTATACTCAAGGCAGAATGAATTTCCGCTTACCATATCCCGGACTCTTTTCTTCAGCGCCCGATTTTATCATGGCGCTGACTTTTCTTGTGACATGGATTGATCCGTACGCTCTCGGCGATAAGATGATTTCGTACCTTCTGCTCATCATGCTGATGGAATTCATCATCAATCACTCGTCGGCATTTTTAGGTGCGGCAATGTTTACGGAAAATGTCAAAAGCAAAAAGGTCATGATGATTCTTGGCCTGGGGGTTTTATATTCAATTTTCGTCAGCGGTTTTGCGCTCGCCTTTGGCGAATGGTGGCCATTTCTTGCTTTTTGGGGGATGATTGCAAACCGCATGCTCTCCGTACTTCTTGGTCAAAGTCCGGAAGGAAAAGAAAAACAAGTGATGGGCGGAATGTGGCTGGTCAATAATGTGTGCTACTTGGTCGGAGTTGCCGTGACCATTGGTACACCACTTCCATCCCTCGGTGTAACGCCGGATGCTATTGCCCATGCAGGATTAACAGGAGGCGGTTTGTGGATTGAGGAACCGTACCGTGTGCTTGCATTCGGATTTATCTATTTCACAGCGGTTGGAATTTCTGAACTGACGCTGATTCCATGGATGGGAAAACTTCAGTTCAAGATGTTTGACAATTTTAGCAACCCATCTAAAAATATTACCCCTCAATAATTTTATGAAAGTACAATTTTATACTTGCGATGTCTTTACTGATGCACCGTTTGGCGGCAATCAGCTTGCGGTATTTCCTGACGCGATGAATATTCCTGAGAAACTTCTTCAATCAATAACGAAAGAATTCAATTTTTCGGAAACAACATTTGTGTATCCGCCGGCAAATCCTGCGCACACAAACCGCGTACGAATTTTCACTCCGGGAAAAGAACTTCCCTTTGCCGGACATCCGACGGTTGGAACCGCTGTTGCGCTGGCAACGATTGGAAAGATTCCAATGACCGGTACTGAAACAAAAATAATCTTTGAAGAAGGGGTCGGCGCGGTTCCGGTGACAATTCGCGCTGCAAACGGAAAATCATCCTTTGCCCAGCTTTCTGCCGCAAAACTCCCCGAGTATAAGAACCTTGTTCCATCGGCAAATGATATTGCGCAATGTTTATCACTGTCGCGTGAAGAAATTACTGATGCCCAATTTCCAATCCAATCGGTATCGGTTGGAGTATTCTTTTTATTTGTGCCGATAAAAACCCGCACAGCATTGAAACGCATTCGCTTGAATATTCAAAAGCTGGAGACACTCTACAAAGAATTTGGAGTGGGAGAAATTTTTGTCTTTACCACCGATGCTGAGCAGCCTGATTCCAAATTTCGTGCACGAATGTTTGCTCCGACACTCGGC
>JAQUOA010000156.1 GCA_028749215.1 Bacteroidota bacterium | reverse complement strand
CTCCGTAGGTAACCGCTATCACCGAATCGTAGAAGCCAAACCGCGAAAGCCGCAGAGTTGTGTTCACATCATTTTTTTCAGATGAAACAAATGAATAGTTGAACGTACCATCTTTCTTGGTGGTGTCCCTTCGGAATGGATTGTTGAGTGTGACGACGACCGAATCAAGAGGAGAACCACTCACCAATCTGTTGACAACGCCTGAGACGGTAACAGTATAATTTGTTACAGGACTCGTGCTGTCCTGACAGGAAAAGATTCCCATGATAAGAATAAGCGCTGCACTGAATAAAGTTTTCTTCGAAATTTTCATATCGCTACCCGCATTGTCGTTTCACAAACATTGTTCACTGGTTTATTTTTTCTCTTTTATTTTCAGGCGTTCCATTTCTGCCGCGTTGCGTTCACGTTCCCGATCGATTGGATTAATCCCTTTATGTTGTGCCGCGTTGGCTACACGTTCTTCCAGCGTCGGCATCACTTCGGCTTTCATTAAAATAATCAGCTCCTGCGTGGAACTCGTTTGCTTGTCAAAACCGAACACGTACCGCAGCCCAAAAAACCACCACGGCAAATCTTTTAAGAGAGGAATACCTCCCCTTTCAGACGACTCCGTATTTGTATAGAGTCCTCCGATCACCGTTTCTTCCCCATCGTACAGAACGGAAAATGTTTTCGCCGATGACTTATTGATGATAGGACTGGCACCGGCCGAACTGATGGTACTTCGTTCGGCATCTATATTAAGATTAATGAACCGTATATTGTTTTCTTCGTACACCGTGGGGGTGACCGTGATAATAATACCGGCAGACTGCTTCTGCTGTATCGTATTCCCAGAAAAATCTCTGCTGGTGATAAAGAAGTCTTGACCGACTTGAATTCTTCCCTCTTTTCCGGAGGACACAATGACTGACGGGCCGGACAGGACATCGCCTAATTGGTTGTTTTGAAAAAAAGAAATAAGAGCTGACACATTAGCAAATTTTATGGCGGGGACAACTCTTCCAAAAAAACCTGCGGGTATCGTTGTCGTTCCGCCCCCGCTTCCTCCTTGTTGTTTCGGATCGGTTAGGCCGCTGTACAGCTCTGACCCAAACTGTGTCTTTGGCCCTGTGGTGGTGTCACCGGCATAGAAAAAACTCCAATTGATTCCGGCATTGAGAGACTTCAAGACGTCAACGGTAAAAAACACGGAGGAAATTCTCACATCGCGCTGGCGGAAAAGAAATCTGCTGGTCGTATCAGTTTTCCCAAAAACTCCGCCTCCACCACCGCCGCCTGCCTGTGGCTTTGAAGAATCACCCGGCGCGTACACGTAGAAAAACTCTTCACGTTCATCGTACCATAAACTATTGGCGCGCAGGGTATTTTCGAACGCTTGAAGCCAGTACGTGTTTTCAACATCAACGCCGATCGGTTTCTTATTGTTCGTTGCATCAACAATAATCTTGTTCAGGTATTTCTTACTGAACTCACTGAACAACAGCATCGCTTTATCAAACGGCAGCGTTTTGGACATTGAAACGAGTTCTTCGGGAGCCACGTACTCATTCAAGTACAAACGCCGTTCACGATTTGTTTGGGGGAACGCACACTGAAATACCATGAACAGTATGCCCATCATGAGAGGTATCATTCTTTTCATTGCTCTACGTCCTTCTTTTTTGTCTCAAACTTTATTTGCACGCGCTTCGTGGATACGATACCGCCGTCATTCAATGTAAATTCAACAGATCCTTCCTGCGGATATACTGCAGTCACTTTTCCCAAAAAGACTTCGTCGCCGACACGTAAGGTTATCAACCGGCCGTCTTCACGCATAACCAGCGCTTTATCGTTTGCCGTCGCCTTGACTGAAATTCTATTGACATCGACGAGGTTCCGAACATTGGCAGGAGATCTGCTGAAGATACTTGGTTGAAACGGATTTGAGGTGATCGGCTGAGGCACAGAATCCGGTTTCATCACCTGCATCGAAAGAGTTTTCTCTCGTGTAAAAAATGCTTTAATCTCCATATTGTAGCCGATAGAGATTTGAGGAGCTTCCAGACTGTCGCCGCCAATTTCACTGCCGTGAAATGTAATGCTGGAAATCTTGTATAACTTTCTCCCGTTTTCCAACAGCCACATGAATCGCATGATGTTGGGAAATTCAGAAACACCTTCAATTTTGTACGTGTTGTAACCGATTCTCCCCCCGCCTTTCGATGAAACGAAGGACAAATTCATTTTTAACTGCTGTGCACCGCTCTCAGTTATAATGTCGCTTAAGTATCCATAGGTCTGTGATGAAATATCAGATTCAGAAATTTCTTTAATGCGATTATTCCATCGGTGGATGGTTTCGCGCAATTTTGCCTGTGTCTCGGCAATGGCCGACAATTGCACATTATTGTCCTGCAATTGCGTCTCAATTTTTTGCGCCTCTTTCACATTCTGTTGAATCTTTCTCGGCTGGTAAAAAACCGTGATGTACGTTCCAATGAGTGCCACCAACAAGATGATCACGCCAAGAGCTATGCTATTTCGAATTTTGTATGACACTGTTCACCTATTTATCTGCATCAATTCTTTGGACAGTAAGAACAAATTTATAGACTTCCTTCCCCCGAATATTTTCAACATCGACGCTCTGCAGAGTCGCCTCCTCAAACATATTGGCAATCCGGGGAATCCTTTGACGATACATCGAATAGCCCGTCAACTCAAACGTTGAATCCCCCTTCGACGTAATATCCTTAATCCACACCGCGTTGACTCCTTCGACGCTGTTGGTCAAATGATTGAACACTTTGCTCCACCGGTTATAATTTGGGACAATCGAATCATAGACGGCCAGTGCGGATTGGTACTGTGAATGCTGGGTATTAAGGCTGTCGAGAATTCCCTGCAGACGCTTGTTCTCGGCAAGCTGTTCCTGTCTCTTTTGCAATTCGGAACGCGAACGGCGGACATCTTCATTCAATCCGGAATACCGCGATGTAAAGAACAGGGTAGAGAGAAAAATAAAGACAAGTAACAGATATCCGTGCCATGCTAATTTAAATATTTTTTGGCCTTCTCTAAAGCTTGTCGGCAGAAGATCAATACCATAGTACCGTTTGCTCTTCGGTTCCAACGCACGCATGGCAGCGGCAATCGGAATCGCATATTCCGACACGATCGATTCAGGGTCATCTTGAAACTCCGACGTGTCAAGCGTTGGCGTAGAAATATATTCAATCGGTGCTTCGGCAAACTGAGGAGAGAGAAATTGTTTCAGGTCTATCTTGTGGGCTTCACCGGCAAGAAAAATTCTGTCGATGTGCAGAATGCCGGCGCTGTCTTGTTCCAGCAAAATACGGGAGTAAATTGTATTCTCAATGTTGGGCGTGAGCCTTCCTTCGCTGATCACCGGAGCAAAATGGAAGAAATTCTCTCCCTTCATAAAGATCAAACGGCTGAATTCACTGCCGACGTACACAATAATGGAGATCTCGGATTCACCAAGCTCATAATTATTGCGCACCAAATTCATTAAAGAGATATCGGATGTTTCAATGAACTGAACGCGCGGCACCCGTTTGCCGAGAAAATCTTTGACACTTTCAATAATATCCAGCAACCCCATGCCGTCTTCACGAATCATTGACAGCACTTGCCCTTCGGCGGCGTAGATGTACTCAAGTGAATCCATCTCCGGTTTCACCGACCGTGTAGCGGAAAGTTCATCAATGAGTTTGCGTTTTAACTTTGTGCCGTCAAGCCCAAAATTATCTTCGAATTGCTGGTAGTAGACAGATGGTTCTGAGATCGCATAGACAAGTTGATACGATGTGGTAGGATATTCCGAGAGGAGTCCGACAATCACTTCGCCGTTGGTTGAACCGCCCGTCCCTTCAGCAAATTCTTCTTTTTCGGGAGTTGCTTCCAAGGTGTCGACCATGTCAATACTGTCGGCTACTCCTCCGCTTTCAGAAGCGACGGTTCGTTCTTCAAGTCGTTTCACAAGGTTAACGGTTTTGGCGTCATGCAGATAAATGCGCTTACGTTTGAGCGCCACGTGCACGAATTTCACGTCGAGGCCGTCAACAAACACGCCCAGAACAGTTTTACCTTCTCCTTTAATATACGGCATAGAGTTTACTCATTTGTTAGACAGGCGCTGCACTTAAAATTTGCTGCATCCGTTTCTTGTTGTTGGCATAATTCATGGCGCTTTCTAAAGAAATTTTCTTCTGCATGTACAGCCTTTTTAAATCTTGTTCCATGGTCTGCATCCCGACGTCATTCGATTCTTGGATCATCTGATAAATTTCGCCGGTGTTGCCGTTTTTAATGGCGGCACGAACAGACGCATTCAGGACTAAAATTTCGCGCGCCGCAATCCGTTTACCGTCAAGGCTTGGAATAAGTTTTTGCGACAAGACTAACCGTGCTACGTCGGCAAAACGATTTCGCACTCGCTCTTGTTCGATGGGCGGTACCTCGCCAATGATACGGTCAATACTTTCGACTGCCGATGCCGTGTGAAGCGTTGAAAAAACTTTGTGGCCGCTGTCGGTAATTTCAAGGGCGGTAAAAATTGTTTCCGGGTCGCGCATTTCACCGATCATAATAATATCGGGATCTTGACGCAGTGCTTGAACCGCCCCTTCTTTAAATGACAGAACATCACGCCCGACTTCGCGATGCCTGATAATGCAGCGGTCTGACTTGTGGACATATTCGATCGGAGAGGCAATGACAACCACATGTCCGTCGACAGAATGATTATTCAGGTCAATCATCGCATCGAGGGTGGTACTTTTCCCCGACCCGGTAATTCCTGTGACTAAAATGAGTCCTTCTTTCGTGTGCGCGAGACTGACAATTTTTGTAATGTTGGCATGCAATTCAAGAGATTTGTACGGACGAACCGTCGCATTAATGGCACGCATGTTTAATGCAAGGTGATCAAGATCTAAGTATGCATCGGCACGAAAACGACGCATCATTTCTCCGTCCATGATCATGTACGAAAAATCTAAATTTTTTTGTTCGTATAAAAATTGCCGTTGACGCGGAGAGATCAAAGATTGAATCAGCACATTTGAATCATCAAACGAAAGCGGGTCTAATGTCGGATCCGGTTTTTTTGATCCGAAAATTCGGTACCATATTTTGGACTGTCCGCCGTATCCGCCAAGATCGATATCGGACGCATTCAGGACAAACATCCTCATCAACAGTGCTTCCACAAAACTTTTCAGCATCGCTTTATTTTCTACCGGTAATTTCTCAACCATGTCGCCGATAAAAATTAAACGTTCAAGCCCCTGGGTTGACTGAGGAATTTGAGAAATAACTTGCCGGAGAATGAGACGTGCATTCTCTTGAATATCTGCAGGCATCATTAAAGAAGATGTTGTCGTCGCTGCTTGCATACTCAATTAGGAGGAAGTTTGTACATGTGTTTGTAACACTCTTAAAGTAACAAGTTTAGGTACAGTTCTCAAGTGTTACATGAACTATTGGTGAGAATATATTGAAAGGTAATATGAATGTCAATAACTTTACTCCAACCATGATAAAATTTCAAAGCTGGCAGTCCGGGGGAAGTAATCCGGCGCCATTCCAACATCAGCAAGCCGTTCATCAAAATCAGTCCTTAAATTGTAGCCGCGGCGTGCATTGCCTGCCGCACCGTTAGAAGTCGCATACAGGTACTCCACCATGATACCGCCGTACACTTTTAAATTACCGGGCGGTCTGCTATTGAAATTTTCAACCTGTAAACCTCCTTGGTAACTATAATATGAGCCTTGCATTTGAAACAATGTTGCTCCGTTATCTTTTACGGTAATATCCCCGTACGAAACGACCCCTAAGACATCGGTCGAATTTGGATTTGTTTGAGGATTATCTCTCAATACCAAATTATTGGTAATGTTTACAGCTCCTCCACTACTTCCGCCTGATCGAATGGAAGCAAGCGTCACTCTTCCAGGAACTGTACCTTCTACCCATAACGTACCTTTATCAATGGCAATAATACCATTGGGTGCAAACGATGCTAAAGTCTGATGAGTGTATACACCGCCGGATGAAGTTTTCCAATCAATCGTCCCATCGGCATTAAATTTTAAATAAAGATTTCCAGTGGTCTGAGCGTGTCCGCCTGTATTAGCGGCGTTGTAAATATCAGTGTAACTGGCTATTGCCGGCATTGGAATACTGATTCCGGACGTATATCCCCCTTTAAATTGAGGGTTTTTTGATCCAGCCATCGTCAATCCGGACAGTGATGTTGTTTTCCCTAAGAATACCGGGTCGTCATACGTTTTTAATTTCCCCTGCGTATGATTCGGACCGCCAATGGTATCACCATGTTCCCACATTGCGGCGGAAGCATGAGTCCCTCCATAAAATGCAAATTTGGCGAACGAACTCGGTACCATCACAATCACAGTTTGTTTTGTCGAACCTTGATACGTCGCGGTCGTCGTTATTTTTACCATTCCATGAGGTATGTCAGCAGCGGTCACGCTAATGAGTCCGCCGCCAAATGGAACGTTGCTAAAACCTTTTCGCCAGGTATTTTGACTCCACATTTTAGAGCAGGCGAAGTTGGACCCTGCTGTAGCAATGGCATTTAGCTGCGTGTGCTCATAGTAATTCATGGCATTGTCTAAGGCCGTTACACTGACATCGGACATGTTTTTCCCCGCGAACAGGAATATCGCACTAAATCCCATCACCATAAAAATCGCTGTTCTTCCCATAAAAAGCTCCTATCTGTTTCGAAGATTTTTTGCCACGATACGCACTTGCCTCCAATACGCAGATTGGTAAAGTGTATCGTA
>JAQUOA010000155.1 GCA_028749215.1 Bacteroidota bacterium | reverse complement strand
GCGAAATTTACGGAGGGCTGAACGGGTGCTGGGATTACGGCCCGTTGGGCGTTGAACTGTTGAACAATTTAAAGCAGTCGTGGTGGCGCTCCATGACGTTTCGCGATAACATCGAGGGAATTGATGCTTCAATCCTGATGCATCCCCGTGTGTGGGAAGCATCAGGTCACGTTGCCAATTTCACCGATCCGATGGTAGATTGCAAACAGTGCAAAGCGAGATATCGCGTTGATGTGTTGATGGATGAACTTTCGACAAAGAAGAAGAAAGATATATTGCGCGAAATGTTTCCGAATGAATTTGAAGGACAGCAAAAAGATGAACGCATAGAAAGTGAATTTGCGTTACGGTTCACTAATGAAGCAACTGCTGCGCAGGCGCTGAAACAAGTTATCCCATGCCCCAACTGCGGCAACAAGGGAACATTTACCGAAGCCCGTCAATTCAACTTGATGTTTAAAACATTCGTCGGCCCGGTGGAAGATACAAACAATGTCGTTTACCTTCGTCCCGAAACGGCGCAAGGTATATTTGTAAATTTCTTGAATGTGCAGAGTGCTTCAAGGCAGAAGCTTCCGTTCGGCATCGCGCAAATCGGGAAAGCATTCCGCAATGAAATTAACACGAAGAATTTTCTTTTCCGCACACGGGAATTTGAACAGATGGAAATGCAGTACTTTGTGAAACCGGGTGAAGAAGATAAATGGTTTGAATACTGGCGTGAAGAACGAATGAAGTGGTTTATTGAACTTGGAATGAAACCGGAGAATCTGCAATGGCATAAGCATGAGAAACTTGCGCATTATGCTAAAGCGGCGTTTGATATTGAATTTAAATTCCCATTCGGATGGGGAGAAGTTGAAGGAATTCACAGCCGGACGGATTTCGACCTTGGCAGCCACGAAAAATTTTCAGGTAAGGCGTTGAAGTATTACGATGAACAGTCGAAAGAAAAATTTGTTCCATACGTCATTGAAACATCCATCGGCGCGAGCCGTTCATTTATGGCATTTCTTGTGGCGGCGTACGATGAAGAAATGGTGGAGGGCCCCGAAGGGGCAGGCGAAATGCGCACCGTCCTTCATCTCCATCCCAAACTTGCACCGATGAAGGCTGCAATTCTACCGCTGGTGAATCGCGACGGCATGGACGATATTGCCCATACCCTGACGAAAGATTTACAGAAATATTTCCGCGTGTTCTATGACGACAGCGGCGCCATCGGACGACGATATAGGCGACAGGATGAAATCGGCACACCGTACTGCTTTACGGTGGATTCACAAACGCTGCAAGATCAAACCGTGACAGTGCGCGAACGTGATTCCATGAAGCAAGAGCGCATTGCAATGGATAAAGTAAAAGAATATTTGACCGAAAGAATTCTCTAACTCCAACTCTACATCTATGAAAAATATTTTCATCAATCCCGAGATTGAATATCTCCGGGCCGGCTGGAGAATTGCAATTTTTTTCTTGATACTGACCGGATGTAGATTTGTTGTAACCGGACCGGGAATTTATTTGTTGAAAATAGTCCCATGGCTCAACTCTTCAGGCATGCAGGAATTTTTCGTTTACGTCGGTATTACAGTCGCAACATGGCTGATGCTTCGTTTTGTGGACAAGCGTCCATTTGTTTCTATCGGGCTGACATTAAAAAAAAATTCAGTGAAAGAATTATCCCAAGGACTGCTGCTCGGCTCCGGAATGATGACATTGATCTTCGTAGTAGAATATTCCTTCGGAATTGTTCACATTGAATTCCATGACCTGGTGTTTCAGCAGCAATTGTTAATTTTTGGTAACAGCATTTTTCTCTACATCATTGTTGGATACGGCGAAGAACTGTTATTTCGAGGGTATATCTTGCAAATATTTGCCGAGGGATCGAACAGATTTATTGCCGCACTATCAATATCAGCACTCTTTGCATTTGCTCATGCCGGAAATCCAAATGTATCGATTTTTGGTCTCATCAATATTTGTTTGGCAGGAATTTGGCTTTCTTTGGCATATTATAAAACGAATGCATTATGGGTTCCGATTGGGATGCATATCTCATGGAATTTTTTTCAAGGGTTCGTTTTTGGATTTAACGTGAGCGGAACCTCGTCGGACAAAGAGCAAATTTCAAAAGCAATTCAATCCGGTGCCGATTGGATTACCGGCGGAACATTTGGCCCGGAGGGCGGTGCTTTGGCTACAATTATCATTATCGCAGGATCGGTATTTATATGGTACTCTCCGTGGATTTCTTCCAATGCAGCTGCATGGACATATGCGTCGTGGCGGGAAGATCGGAAACAACAACTATTACACCGACAAAATCAAATTCAAGCGTGAGAACATTTCTTGTTTTATTTTTACTGCTAACCTGTCATTCTCTTTTGTTCTCTCAATGGATTACAGATCCTGATTTTAACACTCACGCTCAAAAAGGGATCGAGAGTGTGTACAATTTGGAATTTGAGAAAGCCGATTCGGAGTTTACGTACTTGACACAGCAGTACCCATCTCATCCTGCCGGAAAATTTTTTCTTGCAATGGTCGATTGGTGGAAAATTCTCATGGATATTGATGACGAATCGCGCGACGAAGTTTTTGTTAAAAAATTAGATGATGTCATTGAATTGTGTGACAGTTTGCTGGCAGTGAATGAAAACGATGTGAGCGCTCTGTTCTTTAAAGGCGGATCACTTGGTTTTCGAGGAAGGCTGAGGGCAAACCGAAACAGCTGGATTAAAGCAGCAAACGACGGGCGTCTTGCGCTCCCTATTGTGCAGCATGCGTATAAAATAGCTCCTACAAACGACGATATTTTACTCGGCATCGGAATTTACAATTACTACGCTGCCATTATTCCTGAGCGATATCCGATTGTGAAACCACTGATGGTTTTTTTCCCCAACGGTGATAAGAAAAAAGGAATCGAACAGTTATGGGAAGCATCAAGGAAAGCACAATTTGCCGCCATTGAAGCGGAATATTTTTTACTACAGCTTCATTTTTCGTATGAACGGCAATACGATACGTCATACACACTGGCGTTGTCGTTACTGCAACGATTTCCAAACAATGTCATTTTTCACCGCTACCTTGGACGGTCTGCCTATACGGTGGGACGTTATGAAGAAGCACAAAAAGTATTTACTGAAATTTGGTTGAGATGTGAAAAGGAACAGCGAGGCTATTCCGCCAACACAAAACGAGAAGCGCTCTATTATCTCGGCTTGTGTGAGATGAACAATAAGCATTTCGACGAATCATTGAAGTACTTATATCAATGCGATGAACTTAGCCGCGTGTTGGATAAAAAAGAACAGTCCGGCTTTATGACGATGACGAACTTAAAGATTGGAATGATTTACGACGCGCAAATGAAACGGGAATTTGCTGTGAAGCAGTACCAAAAGGTATTAGATTTAAAAAAATTTGAAAGTTCACATGAGCTTGCCCAAAAATATCTGAAAACACCGTACACACCATGACAGTAACGATCTATATTATCCTCGCAGGCATGCTGGCGGCAGCTGCCGAAATTTTTGGCGGCGCGCTTGTGGCATGGAAGCGCGACATCTCAAAAAAAATTCAGGAATATTTAATTGCTCTCGGCGCCGGATTTTTGCTTGCGTTGGTGATGATTGATCTGCTTCCGGAAAGTATCGGTCACATCGGCGCGACCGCGCCGTTGTGGATGCTGGCCGGTTTCAGCGTTATTCACTTTGTTGAGCACACCATTGTGAAGCATTTGCATTTCGGCGAAGAGACACATTCGGATATTATGGTGTCGAAGGTAGCAAGCTACTCTGCATTTTGGGGATTATTCATCCACGCATTTTTTGACGGGCTTGCTATTTCAGCGGGAATGTATTACAACCTTACGCTTGGCGTCATGATTTTTATTGCCATTACTCTGCATAAAATTCCGGAAGGGTTAACGATAGCTTCCATCATGCTTGCATCAAAGCAATCGAAACAAACGGCGTTGCGTGCTTCTGCCGGTATTGCCGGCGGAACGATGCTGGGAATATTGATGATCTTCTTTTTAAAAAATGTCGACCCGCAAATTACCGGATATGCATTTGCATTCTCAGCGGGCTCGGCGTTGTATGTCAGTGCGAGCGATCTTATTCCGGAAATCAATCGTTCTGATAATCGATTGCTGTCAGTAATTGTTTTTGTCGGGATGCTGTTGTTCTATTTCAGCGGAGTGTTGATAGAAAAAATGCTGCTTCATTAATAAAAAAAGCTGAGTGATGAGCTCGGCTTTTTGAAAATCTAATAACAAAAATTGTTAGACGTCTAACCCGATCGAAATTCTGCTGATGCTTCCAATCTTTCCGAGTGAGCTGAAACTGTAATCAATTCGAAGTTTGTTCATCACTAATCCTCCTCCGAGCGAAAATCCAGCCATTCCCGAAGAGGTTCCAATCTTTAATTCTTTTCGTTGTTCGTTGTTGTAGCCGAATCTGAAACGGAGCACTTTACTCAACGTAAATTCTCCGCCGACTGAAAACGCATTGAACCGATCGATGAATGCCGATTGATCTTCGTTCATCTTTCGGATATTGATGCTGAGTAAGAGGGGGAGATGCTGAGGTTTAATTGTGCCGCCGATTTTTAATTCCAAAGGGAGTGGTTCTTTTGTATTGACGTATGCTTTCAGCTGCTTCCCGACGTTAACAATTGAAGCTCCCAGTGAAATCGGGTTTTCTCCCGGAATTAAATACAGAATACCAACATCGGCAGCCAGCGCCGATGAATTGAAATCGGCAATTGATGAATAAATAAATTTTCCGGTCACGCCGTAATATAAGTTTTCATCCAGAACATTAGCATAAGAAAGCGACACTGCCAAATCGCCTGCGCCAAACGTTCCCAATTTGTCTCCAAAATCATTTGTCTGGTCCATCGTTCCATAGTTCACATAATTCACTCCTGCACCGAAAACTCCGAGATCTTCGAACACCTGCGAATACGCGGCATAGCCGGAGTTGATATCCAAAAGGTGGCTGGTGTATCCAAAGGCTGCAGTCGGCGTCGCCACTGTGCCGATTGATGCCGGGTTGTAAAAGACTCCGACCGGATCGCCATCCATCGATACAAAACTTCCCGCCATTGCCGAAGCGCGCGCGCTCATATCACTGCGGAGAAATTCGTATGTGGGATTGTCGCCGGCAACACACAGCACTGAAACGGAAAGAACAAGTGAACAGAAGATTTTCAATCGCATCATGACTCCTCAAAATTTCTATTTCAATGTAGCACTCTGTCGTGTGAAATTCAATAAACTTTTATCTGTATGAAAGAATCAGTATCTTCTTACACCAATTTAAAAATCGATCAAACAAATGTATTATCATTCAACGTGTATCATTCGTTTTCTTTTCCTGAGCCTATTGATGCTTGGCGGATGTGCGGGACAGCGCCCGCCCGAAGGTGGTCCAGTAGATATTACTCCGCCGGAAATTGTTTCAATGTATCCAGCACCGAACACGGTCAATTATCATGAGAACAAAATCATTTTGGAATTCAGCAAATATGTTGAACGGCGGTCGGTTGAAGAATCTATTTTCATTTCACCCAACATTGGTGACCTGGAATTCAATTGGAGTGGAACCGAAGTTGAAATCGTCATCAATGAGCAGTTGAAAAAAAATACGACATATGTTTTTACCCTGGGAACGGATGTGTTTGATGTGAACAATCGCAATCGATTAGCGAAAGCGTTCTCGCTGGCATTTTCTACCGGTGCCAAAATTGACAACGGTGCAATTGCCGGTGCCGTGTATAATGAGAAACCCGAAGGGATCATGATCTTTTCGTACCGGCTGAATGACATCAAAGCCGATACGCTGAACCCTGTTACGACGAAACCTGATTATATTACACAGACCGGAAAGAATGGGTTGTTTACGCTGACCAATCTTGCCTACGGAACATACAGGCTTTTTGCAATTCGAGACGACTATAAAAATCTTCTTTACGATCCTGAAACCGATGAAGCAGGCACCACCGAAGATGTGACACTCACACAAACTGATACGGTGAAGGCAGGAATTCAATTTATCGTCTCAAAAGAAGATACAACAATGCCTCGGATTTCTTCAGTGCGTTCGACCGACCAGCGGCATGTGCAGGTCGTGTTCAGCGAACCGCTGGATTCAGGAACAGTACGCGCATCAGCATTTACCATTACCGATACGACCGGAATGATGAAACTGCCGGTCAAAACATTTTTCCCTAATGATGTTGAGTTTACGAATTTTACGGTCGTTACCGATTCGCAGAAAGAACAACAAGAGTATGTGATGCATGTTGAAAACGTAAAAGATCGGCATGGATTCATTATCAACCCGATTGCGAAACAAAAGCTTTTCAAAGGATCGAACAGAAAAGATACTCTGGCGCCGAATCTCTACTTTGCGTCGATCATGAGAGATTCTGGTTCATCCATTTTTTCATCGGATAGTGTTCTCTTTACATTTTCTGATGCTGTTGCTCAACCGGTTTCAGATTCTATCGCAACCGTACGGAAACAAAATGACAGCTCGAAAGTAAAATCTGAATTGCGATGGGTGAACGCCAATGTGCTTATGGTGAAACCATCGGTGCCGTATCAGATGAATCAAAAATACATGGTATGGCTGCGATGGAATGGAATGAAGGATGTTGCGGGAAACCGTTGCAGGGATAGTCTTTCTGTTTTTAAATTTTCAATTATCGATCCTGAACTGTTTGGAAGTATCGAAGGAAGCTTTGCCGGTTTTGCCAATTCCCCGGTTGTTATTCAAACAGAAAATATTGCCGACAAAAGCCAAAAACCGATAAAGGTAAAGAGAACACAATTTGGAA
>JAQUOA010000154.1 GCA_028749215.1 Bacteroidota bacterium | reverse complement strand
TTAGGATTTAGGATTTAGAGTTTAGAAATTAGGATTTGATAATGAAAATAATTGTCGGCATAACAGGAAGTTCCGGAGCGGCGTACGCTCTCGACTTTCTTAAAAAATCTCAGGCAGAAAAATTCCTCGTCGTTAGTAAGTGGGGAAAAGTTTTGCTGAAAGATGAATTGGGAAAATCGGAAGAAGATTTACACCCGTACATCAAACGGCAATTTGACGACAAAGATCTTTCGGCACCGATTGCTTCCGGCTCCAATCATTTTGATGCGTTCGTCATTCTTCCCTGTTCAACTTCCACTGTCGGAAAAATTGCCTCTGGAATCGGCGACACGCTGATTACTCGAACAGCGCAAGTGGCAATGAAGGAACGATTCAAATTGGTACTTTGTGTTCGTGAAACTCCGTTATCGACATTAACACTTGAGCAATGCGCAAAACTTTCATCGTATGGCGTCGTAATTATGCCGCTTTCACCGCCGATGTACTTTGTTCCAAAGAATGTTGATGAATATATTTCATCGTTCACCGATAAACTTCTGGGCGTGTTGGGAGAACGAAAATCAAAGGGCTGGCGTAGTGAAGAGTTGGAGTAGTAATTGATAATTAAAAATGAACAATTGACAATTCATTATTTGGAGAATGCATGAAGAAGCAACTCTTTCTTTTGCTTTTTGCAGTTTCCACTTTACTTTTTTCTCAAACAAAAACTTTTATCCGTGATTACACATACACTGCGGGCGAAGCTGACAGCAAAATTACTTCCCGCGCAATTGCACTTGATCAGGTGAAAAGAATTTTGCTAGAAGAAATTGGCGTTTATCTTCAAAGCGAAATGCAAACAAGTAAAGAAGAAAAGAATGATGTTTACAGCGAACTTACCAAACAGCAAGTACAAAGTATTACAGCCGGAATTACCGAAACAAAAATTGTTGGGGAGAAATGGAACGGCGAAAAATATTACATTAAAGCCTCGATCTCTGTTGACCCTGATGAAGTGAATAAAAATATTGCTCGCATTGGTTCAGACCAAAGCAAACTAAAAGAGCTTGTAGATGTAAAACAAAAGGCCGATGATGCTTTTGCTGAAATTGAACGGTTGCGTAAAGAACTCGCAATAACAAAATCTGAAAATGAAAAACTAACAAAGCAAAAGGAATATAATACTGCTTCAAATACTCTGTCTGCTTCTGATTGGTTTCAAAAAGGATACAATGCTCAACGAGTAGAAGAATATGATAATGCCATATTGTATTACCAAAAAGTAATCAAGATTGATTCAAACCTTGCAGAACCGTATTACAATATTGGCATTGTTTATCATGAAAAAGGAAATTACGACAGTGCAATTGAATATTTTCAGAAGGCGATTAAGGTAAACCAATTTTATGCTGATTCATATAATAATCTTGCCGTTAGTTATAGAAAGATAGGAAAATACAGCGAGGCAATTACAGCGTGTATTTTAGCTATTTCTATAAACCAAGTAGAGCCTGAATATCTCATCAATATGGGTATTACACTTTCAGAAAAAGGAAATATTGATGAAGCAATGGAGTATTATCAAAGGGCGATTAAAATTAACCCCAAATATGGCCGAACATATTATGAAATAGGTGTTGATTATTCAGCATTAGGCAAAGTAGATAGTGCCTTTGGAATGTATAACAAAGCAATAGAATTAAACCCCAATTTAGCCGAAGCCTATTCTAACTTAGGAATGATTTATGCGGACAGTAAGGGAAACGATGATAAAGCGATTGAACTTTATCAAAAAGCCATAGAGTTAAAGCCTAAACTCGCCGAAGCATATTGCAATATGGGTGCTTCATATTCGCGCAAAGGAAATTACAATAAGGCTATTGAACTCCATCAAAAAGCTATAGAGTTAAATCCAAGATATGCTATGGCATATTTTAATCTTGCATCTTCCTATGATGAAATTGGAAATAAAGAAAAAGTCGTAATACTTTACAACAAAGCAATAGAATTAAATCCAAAATTTAGTGAGGCATACTACAATCTTGGTAATTTTTATTTCAATAATGATGATGTTAAGATAAAAGCTATCGAATGTTATTTGAAAGCTATTGAGTTGAATCCAAAATTAGTTGATGCATACTACAACTTAGGACTTACGTATGCTGAAACGCAAAATTATGATAAAGCCATTGCGTGTTATGAAAAAACCATTGCATTAAAACCAAATTATTTTTCTGCATACAACGACATGGGTATCGCTTATATACAAAAAGAAGACGTTGATAGAGCAATTGAGTTTTTTGAAAAAGCAATCTCATCAAATCCACAATTTTCCATCGCATACTACAATTTGGGCAGTGTATATAAAAACAAAAATAATTTTGATAAAGCGATTGATTTATATAAAAAAGCAATTGCATTAAACCCTTCTTACGCACCTGCATATCGCAATATGGGTGTTGTACTTTACAATAAAGGGGATAACAAAAAAGCAATTGATTTATGGGAAAAAACTATAGCGTTAAATCCAAAGGATGATGAAGCATATTACAACATAGGAAATTCTTATTCGGACATCGGAAATGATAACAAAGCGATTGAGTATTATCAAAAGGCTATATCATTCAATCCACAGAATGATGGAGCGTTCTACAAAATGGGTTTTGCATATGCAAAAAAAGGAAATAATGATAAAGCAATTGAGTTATGGGAAAAAACTATAGCTCTAAATCCAAAGGACATTGTGTATAAAAACATGGGGATTGCATACACAAAAAAAGGAAATTATGATAAGGCAATTGAATGTTATAAAAAAGCAATAGAGTTAAATCCACAAAATGCTGACGCTTACTTCAACTTGGGTGTTGCTTATGCTAAAAATGGAAATGACGATGATTCAATCTTAAATATTACGAGGGCAGCACAATTGGGGAGTCGGGAAGCTCAACAAATCCTAAAATGAAATGGTTAAACTTGGTATTTGAATCTGTGAATCTTCAGTTTAAATAAAAATAATGTTCGATAACTTACAAGATTTTATAAAGCATCTCGAAAAAAACGGCGAGCTTCAACGTATCAGCGTTGAAGTCGATCCCATTTTGGAAATTACCGAGATTGCAACGCGCTCTTTAAAACTCGGCAAACAAGCATTATTGTTCGAGAATGTGAAAGGTGCAAAGTATCCGCTGGTCATTAACATGCTGGCGAGCGAACGTCGTATTGAACTTGCACTTGGCAAACATCCCGACGAGCTTGGCGAAGAACTGATCGGCTTCATGGAAAAATTGATCCCTCCCTCTCCAAAAATTCTTTTTGAAGAATCAGCAATGGTTCGCCGGCTCATCAGTGCGCGCCCGAAACAAGTTCGCATCGCCCGCTCGCAAGCGGTGATAGAAAAACCGATGCTCTCCGATCTGCCGATCTTGAAGACGTGGCCCGAGGACGGCGGCCGGTTTGTAACACTTCCCCAAATTGTAACGTACGATCCAACTACTGGAAAACGCAACATTGGCATGTACCGCATTCAAATGTTCGATGACCAGACAACCGGAATGCATTGGCAAATCCAAAAAGGGGGCGGCTTCCATTACTTTCAGGCTGAAAAATTAAATCAGCCGCTCGAAGTCGCACTTGTTATTGGAAGTGACCCTGCTCTGCTTCTTGCAACAGTCGCCGCGCTTCCCGAGGGAATTGATGAAGCGCTGTTTGCCGGATTCTTACGAGGCAAGCCGACAGAATTTGTCAGCGGACGAACGATCAACATCAATGTTCCTGCCAATGCAGAATTTGTTTTTGAAGGCATTGTGAAACCGCACGAACGCAAAATGGAAGGACCTTTCGGCGATCACTTTGGTCATTATTCCGCCACCGCCGAATTTCCTGTATTCCATATTCAAACTGTAACACATCGTAAGGATCCAATCTATCCTGCCACCATCGTCGGCATTCCACCGATGGAAGATAAATACATCGGCGATGCCACACAGCAGATTCTTGCACCGTTGACTCGGCTGATTCATCACGAAGTAAAAAATGTATGGGCCTATTACGAAGCGGGATTTCACAATTTGCTCGTCGTTTCCATCGAACAACGGTATCAAAAAGAAGCGATGAAAGCAGCACTCGGCCTGATGGGTACCGGACAGCTTTCCCTTACAAAGTGTTTAATCTGCGTTTCGGAAAATGTTGATGTGCGTAACTTCCACGAAGTGATGAAAGCCGTTCGCGATAATTTCGATCCTCATTTTGATTTCATCTTGATACCAAAAGTTCCGTTGGACACGTTGGACTTTACATCGTTCACTATGAATCTTGGCAGTAAGATGATTATTGATGCCACGGAAAAGAAAAAACCGAAGCACAAAGTGAACATAAAGAAGTTAAACGACGTCGTAAAATCTCTCTCGTCATTCGACAGAAGAATTTACGATGCGAAACTTATTGAGGGTGCTTTTTTACTTCTGAAAGTAAAAAAAGACGGCGATGCGGTGATTAAAAAAATTGTGAAACATCCGGAGCTTGCCGGCGTGAAGATGGCGGCTGCTGTTAGCTTCGACGTGGATATTAACGAGCAAGAGAGTTATATTTGGGGAGTTTTTACGCGTTTCGACTGCGAACGTGATGTGATTTTTACGGAACAAAAAATGATCGGCATCTCTCCTATTTATACCGGTATGTTGGGAATTGATGCAACGTGGAAAACGGGATATCCAAATCCGTTAACCATGGATGAAAAGATCGTAAAAAAAGTTGATGAGCGGTGGGATTCATACTGGAGATAAATTTTTAAAAATCATTTCAGATAGAGATAATGAGTACGACAATACACTTCCGGGATAAAAATTTAATTTCAATTTGGGACAAAGTCCAAAATGGCCAGCGGTTGAGCTTGAAAGACGGTATGGCGATGTTCAATTCACAGGACATCATTTCCATCGGCAAGATGGCGCATACCGTTCAACAAAAGAAAAGCGGCGATGCAGTGTACTATGTGCTCAATCAAAAAATTGAACCGACCAATATCTGCGTTCTTTCTTGCAAGTTTTGCGATTTCGCGGTGAAGAAGGATGCCGATGCAGCATATGAAATGACCATTGAAGAAATTCTGTCGAAACTCACACCCGACATTCATGAAGTTCATATTACCGGCGGGCTTCATCCGGATTGGCCGTGGGATTATTATGTGAACATGGTCAGGGACATCAAGAAGAATTTCCCGAACACCGATGTTAAGGCGTTTACCGCTGTTGAAATCGACTTCTTCCACAAAAAATTTAAAATCCCGATCGAAGAAGTTCTTCGTCAACTCTATGCCGCGGGACTGCGTACAATGCCGGGCGGAGGCGCTGAAGTATTTTCTGAACGCGTGCGCAAGCAGCTTTTCAATCAAAAGATTGGTGCGAAAGCATGGTTTGAAGTTCACAAGACGGCACACAAGCTCGGCATTCCTTCCAACGCTACTCTCCTCTACGGACATATTGAAACGTACGAAGAACGCGTGCAACACTTCATGAAACTGCGGGAAGCACAAGATGAAACCGGCGGCTTCCTCACGTTTATTCCGTTAGCGTTTCAACCGGGAGCTACCGGTATTAAACCAAAAAATGAATTTACTTCGGCAATTGAAGATCTGAAAACCATTGCCATTTCCAGATTGATGCTCGACAACTTCAATCACATTAAAGCATACTGGGTAATGTTGACTGAAGAAGTCGCGTCCATCGCATTAAACTTTGGCGCCGATGATATGGACGGAACGGTGGGCGGAGAAAAAATTGCGCACGATGCAGGCGCGACCGCTGCCATGACGATGGCAAAAGATCAGTTGATTAAAATTATTCAAGATGCCGGTAAAATTCCTGTTGAACGAGATGTCTATTACAACGCGCTGAATATCTCTTCCGAAAATGTTGTCGGAAAAATTCCGTATCTCAACTCTGTTCCTTTCTATGAGCACTTTGAACAGCGTCAATTCAAAATGCTTCCCATTGCCCCGCGCAGGATGGGTGTTCTCTCCCAAAAAGATCAAATGGTCGCCGGACTGTTTTCGCTGATGGATTACTTTGCACAATCAGACACGCTTGAACTGATGAATTACTGCATCGCCACACGCGACCAAGTGAAAAGCGTGATGCTCTTTTCAAAAGAAGGCTGGCAAGGTTTAAAGGGAAAGAAAATCGGCATCATTGATGACACGGCCACTTCTATCCGCCTCCTGCAGGTGCTGTTGGAAAAAAAATACGGCGTGAAAGCAACCTTTGCACGCATGCATTCAGGTATCAATGATTATTCGAATTTCGACGCAATATTACTCATCGGCGATGAAGCATTGAAAGCGAACAAAAGCGGTTTACCTGGTTTCGATCTAGTGTACGATCTTGCAAAAGAGTGGTACGAGTGGCAAAAAATGCCGTTTGTTTTTGCCGTGTGGGCGCATAAAAAATCGCTACCTGCCGATAAAAAGGAAGAACTGCAAGAAATTATTCAGGAGTCGCTGGAAAAAGGAGAGGCGGAACTTGACACGATCGGCGCTCACCATGGAAAGGATCTCAATTTGACTCCTGCGGAAACGACTGAATTCCTTGAAGGTTTTAACTACCGGCTTGGAGATCGTGAAAAAGAAGCAATGTCAATCTTCAAAAAACTTATTGAAGAAGTTGAAGTAAGTTTGTAAATTACAGTGTCACACTTTGTCAACGGTTGAAAATGGATGATCACGTGGTCAATAGATTTCAAGAGTTAATTCAGCAGGGCGAGAAACTTGTTCCCGAAGGCGGTTTGGAATTTTCCGGGTACAACGCGAAAATGCAAGGCAATTACCTGATGTGGAGGAAAAATTGCCTTGATGTGCTTTTAAAACTCGGCGATAAAGGAACACCATTCCGTGAAAAAATTACCAA
>JAQUOA010000153.1 GCA_028749215.1 Bacteroidota bacterium | reverse complement strand
AAGATGTCGCCCGTGTGCTCGGCATTCCATTACAAATTGTTGAATCCATCACCAAACAAATTCCGACGACCCAAGGAAAGGTGATGCCGATTCACGAAGCGTTAGAATCACTTCCTGAATTAAAACCTTTCAGAGAAAGTGCCGATCCGAAGATACAGCAATTATTCGATGTAGCTCAAACACTTGAAGGGATGAATCGTAACGCCGGTATGCATGCCGCAGGAGTGGTGATTGCACCCGAACCGCTTATCAATCTGCTGCCGATGTATAAGACGCCCTCAACGGAATTGATGACGCAGTTTACAATGAAAGATCTGGAAGACGCCGGTTTATTGAAGATGGATTTTCTTGGTTTACGTACGTTGACAGTAATTGAAGACGCGCTGAAACATATTAAAGAAAATCACGGTGTTGATATCGACATTGATAACCTTCCTGAAACTGACTCAAAAACTTTTGATTTGTTTGGTAAAGGACAAACGGTTGCCGTGTTCCAATTTGAAAGTTCAGGAATGCAAGATTGGCTCCGCAAGTTACGGCCGACAACGATCAGCGATTTAACGGCAATGAATGCGCTCTATCGACCGGGTCCGATGGAAAACATCGGAGACTTCATCAAGCGCAAACACGGACAGGCAAAGATCGAGTATCTCCATCCAAAGATGGAACCGATTTTGAAAGAGACCTACGGCGTTATTGTGTATCAGGAACAAGTGATGCGAATTGCCTCAAGCATTGCCGGCTTTACCCTCGCAAAAGCAGATGATATGCGCAAAGCGATGGGTAAAAAAGATAAGGCAAAGATGGCGGATTTGAAGCCGATGTTTGTTCAAGGTTCGGCGAAGACAAGCAGTCTTGCAGAAAAAACTGCGGCCGAATTATTTGAATTGTTGGAAAAGTTTGCGTCATACGGTTTCAACAAATCGCACAGCGTGGCGTACTCGGTGGTGGCGTATCAAACAGCGTATCTCAAAGCACATTATCCAGCCGAGTACATGGCGGCAACACTCACATCGGAAATAAACAACACTGATAAGATTGTGCTGTTCATTGATGACTGCCGGAAAATGGGGATAGAAGTTTTGCCGCCGGATGTGAATGAGAGCGGAAAAGATTTTAATGTGGTGAAAGGGAAGATTCGTTTTGGTCTTGCCGCAATTAAAAATGTCGGAGTGAATGCGGTCGAAGCTATTTCCAAAGCGAGAACGGAGAAAGGGAAATTCACTTCGCTGTATGATTTCTGCATGAAGGTCGATCTGCGCACTGCCAATAAAAAAACGATCGAAAGCCTCGTGATGGCAGGGGCATTTGATTCCATCAATAAGAATCGAGCACAGCTTTTACGAGGAGTAGAACAAACAATTGCCGCATCACTGAATGCGCAAGTGCATGCAGAGCGGGGGCAGGATAGTCTGTTCGGCGGCGATGCAAAATCTTCTGCGAATCTTACCAATGCTCCGGCTCTTCCGAATATTCCGATGTGGAGCGACAGCGAAAAATTGTCGAATGAGAAAACAGTGCTCGGGTTCTACGTTTCGGGCCATCCGTTATTGAAGTACGAAAAAGAGATCAATGCTTTTGCGAACGTTCACCTTGGCGATGTGGAAGGAATAAAAAGCGGAACGGTGAGGGCAGGCGGCATCATTTCTTCAATCAAAAAGAAAATTGATAAAAAAGGAAATACGATGGCGTTTCTTTCCATTGAAGATTTTACGGGAAAAGCGGAATGCATTGTGTTTTCATCGCTCTATAAAAAGAAAATGGATCTTCTGAACGAAGAAGCAATGATTCTGGTGGAAGGGAAAGGGGAAGTGAGCGGTGATATCATTAAAATTATTGCGGAGGATATCAATCCGATTGATTCTATCCGTGAGAAATTCGGTAAGAAAATTTTTCTCTTGCTCAATGCCGACGAAGTTACCGATATTACGATGGGAAAGCTTCGAGAACTGATGGAGAAGAATCGCGGGAACTGCAGCTGCTACTTTAATGTTGTTGGAAAGGAATTCCATCAACAGCTCGTGTATGTGTCGCGGAAGTATAACGTCAATCTGTCAACGGAGTTTATTGACGGGGTGAAAGAAATTCTTGGAACCAATTCAATTAAATTTTCTTAAAAGGGAGATACAATGAAACCAGTAGAAGTGAACGATGGTAATTTTAAAAAAGAAGTGCTAGAGTCGCAGACGCCTGTGCTCGTCGATTTCTGGGCAACGTGGTGCGGGCCGTGCAAGATGATTGCGCCGATTATTGAAGAGCTTGCGGGCGAATATCAAGGGAAAATGAAATTTGGGAAATTAGATGTTGATGCCAATCCGCAAGTGTCGATGCAATTTGGTATCCGCAGTATTCCGACCTTGCTTGTCTTTAAAGGCGGTAAAGTGGTAGAGCAAATTGTCGGTGCTATGCCGAAAAAGAGCCTACTTGAAAAGATTTCGCACCACATGAATTAATACTGTAGAAATTCACAAAACAAAACATCCCGCGTATAGCGGGATGTTTTGTTTTAAAGGTCCATTTAAATTTTTTGGAGAACAGCATTCACAATTCTGTCGCAGCGAGTTTGTGGGAAGGGGAAAATTTCAATCTCTTCAGAAAAATTAGAAAGATGCGACTTGATTAAATCTTTGGCGCGATGCAACCGAACTTTTACATTCTCAGTGGAGATATTCAAGCATAGTGCAGTTTCCTGAACGCTCAGTTTTTCTATTTCACGCAGAATGAAGACTGTCTTGTACGTTGGTGGAATTTTTTGAATGGCATTCTCAAGTATGCTCGCAAGTTCTTTCTGAAGTAATTGTTTTTCCGGTGTTACTGTATTTGCCGCAACGGCAGCGTGTAACGGCGCTGCTTCTTCAGTATCATTTTCTGTATATGATTCAAATTTGGATTTTCGCTTTACCCTTCCAAGGCTTTCGTTAATCATAATCCGGCACAGCCATGTTGAGAATTTCGATTTATGCTTGAAATTCTTCAATTGTTGATATGCTTTAATGTATGTTTCTTGCATAAGGTCCTCGACTTCTTCTTCATTTTTTACGATAGAAATTCCAATGCGGTACAAACGTACGTTGTACCGTCGCATGAGCAATTCATAATCGTCTTTCTTTCCATCAAGAATGGAATAAATGATCTGCTCATCGTGCATTTCGGCCGAAGGGTTTCTTCGAATCATTTCCATACCTATTAGATAATAAATTTTAGGAAAGGTTACATTTTTTGTAACCTTTTTTTGTTTGTGCAATCTAATGAGAACAACAACAATTTACTAAAAGGAGGCTGTATGAACAACGAATTAAAAAATCTCTGGAACATTCTTCGAATAACGTTTGGAATTGTCCCAATTGTCGCCGGATTAGATAAGTTTACAAATCTTCTGGTTCAATGGGATAAATATCTTAGCCCTCAGCTTCAATCAATGCTCCCATTTTCATCGCGTATCTTCATGAGCGTGGTCGGAGTCATAGAAATTGCGGCCGGTCTTATTCTTTTGAAGTTTACAAAGCTTGGAAGTTATATCGTCATGGCATGGCTTGTATCCATTGCACTTGTGTTGATAACAGGCGGTATGTACGATGTTGCAGTCCGTGATATAGTGATGGCAATTACCGCGTTTGTGTTAGCGAAACTCACTGACCTTAAAGAACAAACAGCATAGCATCCCCATGACAACTCAAACCATGCTAAAACCAATTCGTATTGATACTCCGTTCCATGCGAACCATTTTGATAAGATTGAAAAAATTATCCCGCATGTTTCGGCAGTGTTAGAAATTTTGGGACTCGATCTGGAAGATGAAAGTATTCGCGATACTCCCCGACGCGTCGCAACAATGTATGTCCAGGAAGTTTTCAGCGGGCTCAATCCTGCGGTGAAACCAAAGATTACGCTTTTTGAAAATGTATACGGTTACAAAGAAATGCTGCTGGAAAAAGATATTACTTTTTTTTCTTATTGCGAACACCATCTTGTTCCTTTTTATGGAAAAGCGCATGTCGCGTATTTCCCAAACCACTATGTAGTCGGATTGTCGAAGTTGAATCGATTGGTGCAGTATATCGCAAAGAAACCTCAGGTGCAGGAACGACTGACGGTTCAAATTTTCGATGAATTACAAAGAGCTTTACAAACGAAAGATGTTGCTGTAGTGTTGGAAGCGACGCATTTATGTATTGCATCGCGCGGCGTGGAAGATGTGAACAGTCTTACCAGAACTTCGCACTTCGGCGGTAAGTTTGAAGAGCGAGAAATTAAAAATGAATTTCTTCAGCAGATTGAATCAATGTAAAAGACAAACAGCAAGATGGTGTTTTAGTTGGACAGCGTGAGTTTTGTAAATCTGTATGCCGGGCAAAATGCTTGCCACATACCTGCAAAAATTACCTCAAACTATTAACAGAAAGGAATTGTATATGAAATACAAAACGGTATTACCGATGGTAGTGTTTCTTCTGATTGGATTTGGTCTACTTGCCGGCTTCAGATATAATACTGAAAGCAATAGTACATCGCCGCAGAACGATTCCAAAGAAAAGCTTACTGAGAACGATCGCATGATCGTTGTACATGCACAGCGAATGATCGAGGAGGGCAGACGAATCTTTCGGTTCGATACTTTCGGTAGTGAAGCATTTTGGGGTGACGCACTCCAGCTTCACAAAGCGATTGCCGGCGAAAAGAATGGTGGCGTTGGGGGTGGTGTAAGTCCCAAGACGGCCCTTTCAGTCGGAATGAAAGTAGATGTTGATGCATTGCCGAAAGATCTTCAAGATCAAATCAAAGCTGGCAAGGTGAATCTTGACGATCCTGCAACGACGCTTGCTTTGTTGAAACTCAATGCAGTTGTAGGAGTGACTGGATTTTTTGATGACAAGGGACATGCTCGATCAATGGGAATCCAATGTGCTTTCTGCCATTCCACTGTCGATAATTCTTTTGCACCTGGTATCGGAAAGCGATTGGACGGTTGGCCCAACCGCGACCTCAATGTTGGTGTTATCGTTTCGTTAGCTCCCAATCTTAAACCTTTTACCGACCTACTCGGCGTTGATGAAGTAACGGTAAAGAAAGTACTGAACAGTTGGGGTCCCGGTCGCTTCGATGCTGAACTCGACAAAGACGGTAAAGCTTTGCGTCCAGATGGAGGTCAAGCAGGTACACTTATACCGCCTGCATTTGGTTTAGCTGGTGTCAATTTACATACGTGGACGGGTTTTGGATCAGTACCCTATTGGAATGCATACGTGGCAGCCACGGAAATGCATGGTGCTGGCACTTTTTTCGATGCTCGCTTCAACAATAGGAATCAATACCCGGTGGCTGCTAAAACCGGTGCCGGTAATACACGCGGCACACCCGACATGGTTACCTCTAAACTTGCTGCACTTCATTTCTATGAGCTTGCTATTCCCGCACCGAAACCACCAAAAGGCAGTTTTAATGAAAAAGCATCTCGACACGGAAAAGAGATTTTTGCGAACAAAGGAAAATGTGCAACATGCCACGTTCCGCCATTGTTTACCGAACCAGGAGAGAACCTGCATGCACCCGACGAAATAGGCGTCGATGCATTCCAAGCCGACCGTTCTCCAACACACAAATATCGCACTGCACCACTTGCAGGGCTTTGGGCACACCAGACGGGGGGTTTCTATCATGACGGACGGTTTGCTACCTTGCAAGATGTTGTCGAGCATTACGATACTTTCCTGAAACTTGGGTTAACCGGGGAAGAGAAGAAGGATCTCGTTGAATATTTGAAGTCATTGTAGAACTTGGTCTATTGTCGTATGGAAGGTCAGTGATAAAAAAATATTAGCCCCCTGTCCTTCCATGACGTGCACACATCCTAAAAGAAAGAAACTGTCATGTGGTATTATAAATATCTCATCATCGGTGGGGGAATGACGGCGGATGCCGCCGTAAAAGGCATCCGACAAATCAATAAGTCAGACAAGATAGGACTCATCAGTGGTGAAAATCATCTTCCCTATAGTCGTCCATTGTTATCGAAAGGTCTCTGGAAAGGTGAGCCGTTAGAAAATATTTGGCGCGCGACGCCGACTGAGAATGTTGAAACGTACTTGTCGCGACTTGTGAAGAGCATTGATCTTAAGAAAAAAATTGCCGTCGACGATAAAGGAACAAATTATTCATTTGACAAACTTCTTCTTGCCACCGGTGGAACGGTTCGTCGATTACTGTATAACGTAGATGGAATTATATACTTCCGAACATTGGATGATTATCATAACCTAAAAGCTTTAACAGAACAGGGGAAAAAATTTGCAGTGATCGGTGGAGGATTTATTGGCTCTGAAATTGCGGCAGCACTAGCGATAAATAATAAATCTGTTGCCGTGATTTTCCCGGAAGATGGAATTGGTGCTCGTGTTTATCCTCCAGGGCTTTCAAATTTTCTTAATACATTTTATCAATCAAAAGGAGTTGAAGTTCTGCCAAAAGATGGCGTCACAAATATTGAGAAACATCATGCAACATATATTATTACAACAGCAACTGGAAGAAAATTAGAAGTTGATGGTGTAATCGCTGGAATTGGTATGCAACCGAATGTAGAACTTGCGCAATCTGCAGGGTTAGTCGTTGAAAATGGTATCGTCGTCGATGAGTTTCTTAAAACGTCACATCAAGATATTTATGCTGCCGGCGACGTTGCAAATTTTTATAATCCGTCTTTAGGGAAAAGAATCCGCGTTGAACATGAAAATAACGCTGTCATGATGGGTGAAATTGCAGGCAAAAATATGGCTGGCGGTAATCTGGCATATCAACAGCTTCCGGCTTTCTATTCCGATCTTTTTGAGTTAGGATATGAAGCCATTGGTGAGCTTGATTCACGCTTTGAAATAGTGGAACAATGGAAAGAACAATTTCGTGAAGGTGTTGTTTATTATTTGAATCAAAGTCGTGTCCGAGGTGTGCTCTTATGGAATACATGGGGACAGATTGATGCAGCGAGAAGTTTACTTGCGGAAAAGGGAC
>JAQUOA010000152.1 GCA_028749215.1 Bacteroidota bacterium | reverse complement strand
TTTTCTTTTTCAGTTCCTTGCCGTTTTTTGCCTCTTCGTCTTCCATGGCAATTTCAGCAGAGTAGTTCAGCGTGCGAATGCCGACGAACATCATTTCTAGAAGTCCAACTGCGCCGCGAAGAATCGGGATTTTGAGCCACGAATATTTTTCAGCGAGCGATGTGAACGGCTCTTTTTTAATGACAATATCGCCGTTGGCTTTACGCACGGCGGTGGCAATCATTCCTTTGGCGCGCATCATCACCCCTTCAATCACCGCCTGCCCGCCGACTTGAATCGGTTGATTCGGATCGTACTGCTGCTTTTGCATCATTACCTCTCTCTTTAATAAATAAAACCTGTGAGACATCCACAGGTTTTGTGTAAAACAAATATACGAAAATTGGTGACGAAGGGAAATGTGAATTTTTTCTTACAGCTCGGTGAGTTTTATATTGAACAAAGTGCAGGAACGGTCTCTTAACCGTTCCCTTAAAACGGAATATTACTTCACCAGCAGTACTTTCATCAACTTTGTGACGACATCCTTACCATCATTCGGGCGTGAAGACATTCGGACAATGTACGCACCGCTGGAAAGGTTTGCGCCGTTAAAGAGCACTGAATACCGTCCCATTGTTTTGACTTCGTTCGCCAATGTTGCTACCTCTTTGCCAAGAACATCATAAACTTTCAGCGTTACATTTCCATCTTTCGGTATTTGGTAATTAATAGTAGTTGTTGGGTTGAAAGGATTCGGGTAGTTCTGCTCCATTCCATACGATGTTACGATGAATGCTTCGTTTAAATTAAGTTTCACTCGTTCTCCATCTGTTTTCTTCAGCGCAAATCCTGTGGCAGCGCGGTTTGCCACAGCAAACACGGCGCTGTCGCCGGCACTCACACGCAAATGCAGTTTCACTTGACGTGAAACGATTCCGTCTGTATTCACATCGTAACCGATATTTTTATAATGTTGGACGTTGGTTGATGTGTATTGGCAGTGATCGAATGAGGCGATGAGTGCATTGGTTTTTGCATCGACCATTTCTACTTTAAATGACACAGTTTTCCCTCCGGCAAGCGCTGTAACTGCCTTTCCAGAATCTGCCGTCCAATATTCCACCCCATAGCTAAACGGTGTTTTCTCTGCAATGGTGAACGGGGCTGTCTCTAAATATGTATTCAGCGATGTGGCATCATAAATTTTTACGGTGTCCGGCATATCAATAAAGTCTATTTTCTCATTGCCGGCCGCAACATCGCCCAGCATAAACATAAACTCTCCGCCGTTCAGTGTAACAAGTCCCCCGCGTCCTTTGCCAACAGCAATGCCGGATGATTTATAGAACGGTATTGGCGGTGAAATGTTAAATCGGTATGGCGTACTGCCTGTGGTAAATCCTACAGAACGCATTGTTGATAGAACATCGCTGTTAGCAATCTGCACATCATTGCCGGCCGACGATAAAGGCTGCGGACTGGAAAGATGCCTGTTGTTCGTGTATTGCTGCGAACCGTCTCCGTTTGCCCACCCGATAAGGTAATTGCCATCTGCCGATTGGTTCAGGCTTGCAGAAGTTACATTCCATCCGAAATACCAATAAGCATAATAACCGGGGGCATGAAAAATTGCATAGGCTTCCCCAACACTGGGATCATTTGCTATCCAGCAGAGCCGTGCACCGTCAGACCGTGCAATAACCGACGGTTTGGAGTTTATAGGAAGTCCTGCAGAAAAACCTTGCACGGCGCTTTGCGTGTATGTGCCGTTGGGTTGGCGGACTAACGATGTATAGTAAATAGATGACGAACTGCCTGAGATTTGCTGCCATGCAATCTGGAAGACATTACTCTTGCAGTCAACAGTTGGTGTGTACGAACTGCTGTTAGAGCCGGAGAGTGTTGCGCTGTTCACAAACCAGTTCATATAGGATGAGCCGTGACCGTTTGAGGCACGGTAACCGATGCTGTAATGAATGCCAAAAGGTGATCTCCATAATACAATATATTCTCCTGCATAATCGTTGTAACTTACAACCGGTGTAACTAAACTTCCGTCAAATTCATTATTCAATCCGGTCAATTCATCGTAGTTTTGTGTGCCTGATGATGTCACATAATAGAGACCAGCACAAGCAGAATAATCAAACGTTACTAAGGCGCCGTTGTAATAGGGTGTAATCGAAGGAGTTGTTCCATAACCAAATGGCTGACTGTTGTTGGCAAGCCGCCATGTTGTTCCTCCGTTGGTCAAATACTCTACCCAAATTTTTCCTGCAGATTCATACGTTAAAAAATAATCGCCGGTATTACCCTGTGCAATTTTTCTTTGAGACGGCTCGCTCATGGCGGTGGATGTGTTGCTGGCAAGCGAGCCTTTGTAGTTGGCAACTATATTGGTGCCGGATAAAGTAAAAACAACAGGTGTTGTTGCAGCATTTGCATTTTGAAATGTTGCACTTCCTGCTGTAACGCTCCAGTTTTGGAAGAGATATGTTACACCGTTGATTGTTTTTGCTGGTGCGTTGATTGAATAATACGGTGGTGTTAAGTTGTTTATATCAGGACCGCCCTGATTCAAAAACACACCACCGGTTGTTTGATTGTATTTTCCGGTCGGAGTATAACTGTAGGTGCCTAAAACTGTAAAAAATGTATTAGGTTGAGCGTTGTTTGCATCCGACACATACCACGGGTCGCGGATTTCTACTTCTGATGTTCCTCCTTCAACTAATTGTGCTTTGATTGTCGCTGTGGAAAGTGAAGTGAAGTTGGCATCATGACTCGATGGAAGAGGTGCAGCATTAAAATTTGTTGAAAGTAAATAATTACTTGTTGTTCCATCCCAATTGTTATGTTTATTGCTAGTAAATCTTTCGTTATTGGTTTTTATCGAATGGGTTGTGAGATCGCTTAACGGTGTGTAGTTGCCAGATTGAACAATGGTTGCGCCATCTACAGTAAAACTTCCCCCAGCATTATTAACTCCAATTTTGTTTGTAAATTGTACCCAATTTTTCTTAAGTTCAAATCGGCTGTACTCATAAGTATCACGGAGCCGTTGTGCTTGTTCTGATGTAAAGGTGTTACGATAATTACTATAAACATCCATATTGTAAGACATAAAATTATGCCCATTGATTGAGCTTAAACCTGCAGAATCATACGGATATGTCGTACCACCAATTGAAACTTCCGGTAGACCAAGGTAAGTTCCATCAGCGCCAAAATTTGCTAAATTCATTGTCACTGGTCGCTTCGAAGGTTCCGCCAAAGTTTGTCCAATTAAATCCCCCGTCGTAGATCCATTAGACCCATTAGGATTTTCTATGCCGCCGATGGTCGACTGATCATCCAACGTCCAAACTGTTGTTTCATGTGTGTGAAATAAATCAAAATAATGCCCAAACTCGTGCGGCAGAACAGCTGTAGCGATAACGTCATTTAAAATGATAATACCTTCATCATACCGAGCAACTTGATGTGCAAAAAGCGGTGTAAATGTTGCTGAACCATGAAATGCTGGATTTTTTACAAAGTAAAGATTGATAGCATTTCCTACAGTATTGACTCGACATAACTCATCTTGCTCCACCGGATCAGTACTCGGACCCGATTCAGCAAATCGACTTCCAACGATATAATCTTTGCTAACAATAAAGAAATGAATTTTTGCAGCAGCAAATGCATTATTCAGATTACTAAGCATTGTTGGTAGTAAGTTTTCGCTTACTCCATTACCGGAATTATCTCGTACAATATGCACTGCAATACCTACTTCTACAATTGAAGCAGTAGACAAATTTATATGTCCTTGTGTCTTCGCCAAAATAATTGACGAAGAGTTTGACATATATGTTGGCGATTGTGTAACACACAACTCTTGTGCAGTAAGACTATGTGCACTAAGAATAATACTGCACAGTATTAAAACCTTTGTATATTTCATGCAGGCACTCCCTTTTTAAATGATTGATATTTGCTCTCTCCTCAATTCTCCATATGTTCGTGAAAAATTCCATTGAATTGTTTTCGAGTATTTTTTGATTATCTATGTTTTATTTTGCCCTTTTTCCCATGAGAATAACAGCAGGGGCAATAAATCCATTTGGTAAATATCCAACTATAATAACTTGATTGCTGTTTACTGCAACCGATAAATATTTTGTTCTCCCCGTGGCATCATACAATTCCTGATACAGATGCCACGTTGATCCATTGTAATGAATAACAGTTCCAAACTGTCCAACGGCAAAGATATCATTTCCAGAATATCCACGAAGAGATTGTAAAAAACCGATTGGATATTCTAACCATAAAAATTTTCCCTCGCCGTGCGAATTAACCAAAATTTCATATATACCAGTCGCTGCAACAATGTATTTATCATTCCAGCAACTCCACATTGTTGAAATGATTCCACGAATAGTGTCGTTTGATGTTGTTCGGGGCGAAATAAAGTAATCATATATATATATTGTTCTCCAGCCGGTTCCGGTGTTTTCAACTAGAATACTTTTTCCTAAATCATCACCATAACCACACGCCCACACGGTTTTCCCATCCGGTGTACCCCACACATCACGCAGGTCTATTGTTGTGCCACTCGATTGCGTCGTCCACGTAGAGCCGTCGTAATGAATGATAGTACCTCCAGTACCGACAAAATATAAATTCCTCGAACTTGTTCCCCAAATTTTGTAAATATAAAATGATTGGAGAAATCCATGGCTCGAACCATAAAATGTCCATTTCATCCCATCCCAATGTTCTGGTATTGTTGAACCTGCCCAGATATCATTTGCATTAATGGCAAATATTGTATTCACTGAACTATATAAGTAACCGCTATCCATACTAGTTGAAAATACCCACTTCTTCCCATCCCAATGTGCAGCGTTGTAGGTTGTATCGGGTGAGGTATAAATCTGTCCTACAACCCATATATCGCTGTCATTTATTATTGCCACATCTTTAAAGTAGCTTGAGCCGGCATTGCCGCCAAATGTATAAGTTGTCCAGGTAAAATTATGGCTGGTGGTGTCGGGTTTTTGGGGTTCTTCTTTTGTCGGCGGTTCGTGCTTGCAGTCCGTGCCGGTAAATAGAAGAAGTGCCAAAAAAGTAATGAAGAGAAATTTATACATATCGGTCTCTGGGTTGTGTGTGGTTGAAGAAGGTAGTTCTTTTTCTACACAATTCATCCAGTGCTCTATTGTTTAAATGAGATTCTCCCCCTTATAGTACATATATCAAAAAAAACTCTAAATCGGATTTGAAAAACGAAACTATTTTTATTTTTCCGAAGATTTTTTGAGTGGTGTAAAAATTTGTTGAAATCGCAGATAATCTTGAAAAAAATTAGATTATGGTTAAACAAAATTCATAAAAGAAGGGGGTGAGTTTTTAAAGGCGAAAAGAAAAGCGGCAGTAAAAATGCTCAGTATCCAGCAGCTAAACCGTAGCCGCGCGAGTCGGAACCGCCGTAGAATATTCCTTTATCGTTGTTTATTATAATTCCTTCTGCCAAACCGATAGGAGTGCGGCGTTGTTCAAGCTTGTGCCCCATTACTTCCAATTTTTTTATTGTATCGGCGGGAAGGGCATCCTTGTCAAAATAGGTGATATCAGGAAGCCATTGGTGATGAATGCGAGGAGCGTCAACAGCTTGTTGAATGTCCATACCGAAATCAATGACGTTGCAGATTACCTGCATCACCGTTGTAATAATTGTTGTGCCGCCGGGTGAGCCGATGACCATGAATGGCTTACCTTCTTTCACAACAATCGTGGGGGACATGGAAGAGAGCATCCGTTTATTCGGTTGAATTTCGTTTGCCACGTTGCCGACTGCACCGAACATATTCGGCACGCCGGGTTTCGCGCTGAAGTCATCCATTTCGTTGTTGAGTAAAAATCCGGCGCCGTCAACAGCAACGCACGATCCGAATCGCCCGTTGAGTGTTGTGGTAACGCTCACGCAGTTTCCCCATTTGTCAACGACAGAGTAATGGGTTGTTTGTTCGGATTCGTGTGCGGGTGCAATGCCGTGCGAAATATCTTTGCTTGATGATGCTTTTGTGGTATCAATGGATGCTCGTCGTTCGTTCGCATATTTTTTTGACAAGAGCCAGTTCACGGGAACCTTATAATAATCCGGGTCGCCGAGATGTTCTGCGCGATCGGCATAGACGCGTCGCATTGCTTCAATGTAACGGTGTGTCGTAGCGACAGAAGCATACCCGTAATTTTTCAGATCGTATCCTTCAAGAATATGAAGAAGCTGCAGCAGCGATATTCCTCCGGAGCTTGGCGGAGGCATGGAAATAATTTCGTATCCGCGGTATGTTCCTTTCAACGGCTCGCGAATAACAGGTTGATAATTTTCCAAATCGCTTTTTGAAATCAATCCGTGGCCGCGCTGCATTTCTGCCGCAATAAGGTCGGCAGTTTCACCTTTGTAAAATCCGTCACTCCCTTTGTCGATAATCCGTTGAAGAGTTTTGGCAAGATCGGGCTGTTTCCAAATTTCATCGGCAGCGAACAGCTCGTTGTTCGATTTGACGAATGATTTTTTTGATCCCGAAAATTTTTCAAATTTATCTTTTGTCTGATTCAAATTTTCTGCAAGGCGCGGGTGAAGAGGGAAACCGTTTGCCGCAAGATCATAGGAAGGAGTTATCACTTGCTTTCTATTCATCGTACCGAATTTTTCCAATCCCAACAGCATTCCGGCAACAGAACCGGGAACGCCCGCCGCCAAATGTCCGAGCGTGCTTTTTTCCGGAATAAAATTCCCTGAAGAATCGAGGTACATATTTCGCGAAGCTAAAGCCGGAGCTTTCTCCCGGTAATCAATTGTTGTCGAACGGCCGTCGGCAAAACGAATGACCATGAATCCACCCCCACCGATATTTCCTGCTACGGGATAGGAAACGGAAAGTGCAAAGCCCACGGCAACCGCGGCATCAACGGCATTGCCGCCGGCTTCTAAAATTTTTATCCCTGCCTGTGTTGCCAGCGGATCGGCAGAGA
>JAQUOA010000151.1 GCA_028749215.1 Bacteroidota bacterium | reverse complement strand
GAGATCTTGTGGATTACCGATTTGCACATTCGGCACGGGGAGAATTGTGCCGCCGATTAGGAAAAACTGATGATGCCCGCAAATCATACGAACGCGCGCTTGCACTGACACAGCTGGAACCGGAGCGAAGATTTTTGGAATGTCAGATGAAGAAACTACAATGAACAGTGAACAATTGACAATTGACAATTTTTTTACCGCAGAGGACGCAAAGAACGCTGTGAAGATTAAAAACGTCCCTTAGCAACATGAAAATGTCATCCAGGCGTACGCCGGCATCCAGTTATTATACAAGTTCGGATAAGAACTGAATATGGACTCCGTGTCAAGCACGGAATGACAAATATAATTCTTTCCGGAACTTTTCTCGGCAACAATAGATTGTACGTTGCGTATAACTTTAACCGTCTTACAATTTTCAAAAAAATTACATGAGGAGAAACGTAATGAGTAAAATCTTTACACTTGTATCGGTCTTTTTACTTTTATCAACGCACTTCGCCGACGCTGGCGAATCTCTTGCTTCCCTGCTCGAATCCCGCGGAGCTGCACTCGTCAAGGAGGCAAAATCTGCCGGAACAAACGGAACAACAACCTATCACCGTTTCGTTGACCTTGTTGCCGCCGAGCTTCTCAAATCAGGAGACAAGCAGACAGCGGATAAACTTACTGCCCCAATCGCTAATCCTTCAGCACCTAACTTTCCGCGCACAGAGTTTGCATGGATCACTCACACATTTGCGCGCGAGTTTTACAAGGATGATATCATCAGAGAAACTGCAGAGCTGATAAAATTTAAAACTTTTGCTACGGATGTACCGAACCGCAAGAATCCGGAGTTTATCCGGCAGAAAGAATATCTTCGCTCGCTTTCAGAAAAATTAGGATTGCACTTCAACGATGCGGATGGATATGTGCAGGAGATCTGGATCGGAGACGGAGCGGAATCATTCGGGCTCATGTCGCATTCGGATGTACAGCCTGTCGCTCCTGAAGAATGGTCGCACGATCCATGGAACACCGGCATTACCGACGGAAAAATTTGGGGACGCGGCTCTGTGGATGACAAAGGGCCGATTGTTGCGATCATATACGGCATGCGCTCAATACTCGACAGCGGGGTTCCTCTCCACAAAAAAATTATTCTCCTTGTCGGCACCGATGAAGAATCGGCGAACGAAGATGTGACTGCGTATCTGAAGACGCGTAGTGCGCCGACACAAACCATCGTTGTGGACTCAAACTTTCCGGTGATCTGCGCGGAAAAGGGATGGTGCGGCATCTGGTTGAACATTCCGAAAGATGCAGGCACATCAAAAGGGAAAGGATTACTGGTAACTTCGCTTCACTCAGGATTTTCTCCTTCGATTGTACCTGAAAAGGCAGTTGCAAAGATCGTTTCAACAAAAGGAAGTTCGGCAGACGCAAAGAAAGAAATTGAAAGTAAGATCGAAGAATTCAAAAAAAGAAGAGCCGGAGCCAAGATGGAAGTCATGCTTGCAGGCGATACTTTGGTGCTGACGGCATTCGGAAAGACTGTTCACAGCGCGGTGCCGGAACAAGGACACAACGCACTGATGGATCTTCTCGTCTTTCTTGATAATGATTTGAATGTGATTCCAAATGCGAATGGATTGATGGCGAAGTTCGCATCACAATACATCGGGTTTGAATTGGATGGAAAGAGTCTCGGCATCTCTCATCACGATGATTTTATGGGTGATGTAACCGTCGCCGGTGACATGTTCAACCAAACAGATACAACAGTGATGTTCATGTTCAACTTCCGCGTGCCGAGAGGAATCGACAGCGCAACGATCGCGCATGAACTGAATTCACGCTTTGAAAAATTCGGAAAGGAACACGGATTCAAGTTTTCAGACACACGCTACTTCAGCAAACCGCTCTATTCCGATCCGCAAAGTCCGTTTGTGCAAAAACTTCTGACGATTTATAACTCCATTGTAAAAGAGAATCGACAAGCGCAATCAATTGGCGGCGGAACATACGCAAAGCGAATTCCTCATGCCGTGGTCTTCGGTCCCGCCCTGCCGGATGAAGAGTACCTCGGCCATCGACCCAATGAGTATTTCCTTATCAGCACGCTTGTGAAGAATATTGAAATCCTCACGCACACAATGGTGGAGTTTGGCATGTAAGACCAATGAACAATTAATAGTTAACAATTGACAATTATTTTTACACTGATCATTCATGCTAAATTGTCAAAGTGATCCCTTCGACACAAAAATTCGTTGTGCAAAAAGGTGTCATTCCCGCGGATTTTTAGCGGGAATCCACTATGAATTTTATTGATGTAAACTGGATTCCTGTGCCGAAGGTATCACTTCGTAGACTTTCGCAGGAATGACATTGATGTAAGAACAAAAAATATTTTCTCAAGATGTCGAATTCTGTTTCCGCCATTCGACTATTGAGTGAAGACACTAATTATCACAATTATTTAAGGAGATACCACAATGAGATTTATGATGTTTATGATTCCCACTGTCTATCAGGGCGGAAAAGGAAAACGTGTTGCCGCAGATTTTACTCCTCCGGCTGATGCGGTAGAAGCGATGATGAAATACAACGAAGAATTGGCAAAAGCCGGTCATCTTATCTCTCTCGACGGACTTCATCCTGTTGAAAAAGGTGCGCGCGTTTCGTTTGTGAAAGGAAAACCAACCGTCACCGACGGACCGTTTATTGAATCCAAAGAAGTCTTCGGCGGATATTGGATGGTGCAATTCAAATCAAAAGAAGAAGCTGTTGCCTGGGCAAAACGTGTTCCGGCAGCGGATGGTGACACGATTGAGATTCGTCAGGTATTTGATCCGTCCGATTTTCCCGAAGATGTTCAGAAAGCGGCGAACAACAAGACCGTGAAAGCAGCCGTGAAAAAACATCAATAATCAATCATTAGACCATAAAACAAATTTAACGGAGCAGAAATTGAGAAAAATAATTTCATTTATGCACATATCGCTTGACAGTTTTGTAGCAGGACCGAACGGAGAAATGAACTGGATTAAAGTTGATGAAGAAATTTTTGATCATGTCGGTAAGCGGATAAGTAAAGGCGGCACTGCATTATACGGACGAGTAACTTATCAGATGATGGAAAATTACTGGCCTGCCGCAGGAGACGAGCCGGACGCGAGCAAGCACGACATTGAACATTCAAAGTGGTATAACAAAGTTCACAAAGTTGTTTTATCAAAAACAATGAAAGACGCGGATTTGACTAACACAACAATTATTAGCGACAACCTTTCGGAAAGAATAAATGAAATAAAACAGCAGGTAGGTGAAGACATCTTGCTTTTTGGTAGCCCGACAGCAACACATTCACTTATTCAACTGAACTTAATTGACGGCTACTGGCTATTTGTTAATCCAATTATTCTTGGACGAGGCATTCCATTATTTGTAGACATCAAAGACAAAATAAAACTAAATCTAATGACTACTCAACAATTTACTTGCGGGGTAACTGAACTGAATTACACAGTGGATAGACAATAACAACGAACCGCTAACACGGGTTTTGCGTCAGGCGGGGTGACGTGCAAACTTGGAGCTTTGTACTTCTATTCAGCTTTGGTGCAGGTCGACAGTTTAGTGCTTCTAAGCCCGGCCGAACGCAAAGCCCGAAAACGGTGAAGAAAGCCGTGGAAAAACACAGATTTTAGCAGAGAATAATTATGAAAATGAAAAAATACAACGATGTTCAAACGTATGTCGCAGATTTTCCGAAAGACGTTCGAGAAAAATTGGAACAGATGCGAGAAATAATTCAGCGCAGTGCGCCGAAATCGCAGGAAGTAATCAGCTACAGCATGCCGGCATATAAAATGAATTCTGTTTTGGTGTATTTCGCTGCCTTCAAAAACCACATTGGTTTTTTCCCGACAGCATCCGGTGTTAAAGCATTTCAACAACAGATTGAAAAATACAAATGGTCGAAAGGCACAATTCAATTTCCGCTTGATCAACCGCTTCCGGAAAAATTGATTAAAGCTATAGTTCGTTTTAGAGTGAAAGAAGATGAGAAAAAAAGCAAGGCAAGAAAAAATCGTAAATTCTTCAACAGTAAAGAAAACCATTGAGAGATAAATGAAATTTTTATGTTTGGGTTATTTAGATAGGGAGAAAATGAAAGATCTTTCTCAATCTGAAATCGATGTTATTATGCGGGAATGCCGTCCCTATTCAGAAAAACTCTACAACACCGGGCAGGTGATTGTTGATACCGGCCTGGAAGCTACCGGTAAAAGTGTGCGGCGCCTGAATGGTAGATTAACAATCACCGACGGTCCCTTTACAGAAACCAAGGAAATGATCGGCGGCGCATTCTTGATAGAGGCAAACGATATGGACGAAGCCATACGAATTGCATCGTTGCATCCGGCAGTTCAAATGACCGTGGGCGAACAATTTGGCTGGAGAATCGACGTTCGTCCCGTCCATACATTCGAAAGTCCTGAATTAAAAGTATAGTTTTTTTATTTGAAAAAAATTCTTCACAAGGGAAAAATTATGAAATACATTTGTCTTGGATACATAGATGAGAATATGTTTAATGCAAAATCTGAGAAAGAACAAAAGAATTTTGTTGATGAATGCATGACGTACGACAAGGAGCTTCGGAAAAATAAAAATTTCATCGGAGGTGAAGCATTACAAAGCATACGAACTGCAACAACCATCCGATACAAGAACGGAAAGCCCATTATTACCGACGGTCCTTTTGCCGAAACGAAAGAACAGCTTGGCGGCATCATGATACTTGAAGCGCGGGATCTGAACCACGCCATTCAATTGATGTCGAATCATCCGTCAACGCGCTTGGGTGGAACGTGGGAGATACGTCCGGCAGATGAGCAGATTAATGCGCTGTATCAGGAAAAAGAAAAATATTCCATGGCTTCACATCAAAAGGAGACATAGTAATGTCCGCCGAACGAAAAGTGACCTTTGCAATTAACATAACTCTGGACGGTTACACAGACCATACGGTGGGGATTGCGGATAACGAGATGCATGATTTCTACACGAATCTGCTGGATGATGTTGACATGCTTTTGTTCGGACGCACGACATACCAAATGATGGCGGATTACTGGCCCACAGCAGAGACAGATCCGGATGCAACCGTGAGCGAGAAAAATTTTGCAAAGAAGTACAATGCGCTGCCAAAGATTGTTTTCTCGCAGACACTTCAAAAAGCGGAATGGAACAATTCAAGAATTGTACGTAGTAATCTTGTTGAAGAAGTGATGAAGTTAAAGAAAGAGCCGGGAAAAAATATTTCAGCCGACAGTATAAGCATTTTTCAGGAATTGATGCGGCATAACTTAATAGATGAATTCTGGCTCGTTGTTCATCCGCTTCTTTGTCAAAAAGGAAAGCATCTCTTCGATGGAATCAATGATACAATCAGCCTCACGCTCGTTGACACTAAGACATTTGCATCTGGCGTTGTCGTACTCCACTATCTAAAAAACAAATAATAAGGAACATCAGCAATGAGCAAACTTATCATGTGGAATTTGATGACACTGGACGGCTACTTTGAAGGAACAAAGAAATGGGACCTGGACTTTCACAATAAAGTGTGGGGCGATGAACTTGAACAGTTGTCCATTGAACAATTGAGACAATGCAATTCGTTGGTGTTCGGACGCGTAACATATGAAGGGATGGCGGCATATTGGACAACCGTAACAGGTGAAGTAGAAGTTGCCGGTTTTATGAACAGCATTCCGAAAATCGTTTTTTCTAAAACTCTCACCAAAGCTGATTGGAACAACACACGGTTAGTGAAAGGTAATATTGAAGGAGAAGTTGCTAAACTAAAACAATCCGTAAAAGATTCTTACATCTTCGGTAGCGCAGACCTATCAGCGACACTGATGAAACTCGGATTGATTGACGAATACAGAATTTGCGTCGTGCCGATTATTCTCGGCGGAGGAACTCCCCTCTTCAAACCAAATTCTGAACAATTGAAATTACAACTGCTCGGTACGCAAGTGCTAAAAAACGGCGGTGTTATACTTCGCTACGCATTCGATTCAAACAAATAAATAACCGAAGTGACATACAATGATGCATATAAAATCAAAAGCTAGAATTTTTTCATTCCAGCGTACGCTGGAATCCATGTTTTGAATAACCTCTTAAAGTGGATGCCAGCTTTCGCTGGCATGACATCGGGTATTTTTTGTCTTTGTAAAACTTCAATAATTACTTTTTTTCATGAACATTCATCAGGAGGAACATCATGGGTAAATATGTTGATGGTTTTGTCATTCCGGTATCGAAAAAGAAACTTCCGGCGTACCGGAAAATGGCGCATGTTGGTGCGAAGATCTGGAAGAAATACGGCGCGTTGGAATATTTCGAGTGCGTCGGCGACGATCTTAATCCGGCACTTCCAGGAGTTAAATTTCCAAAAATGGCGAAGATAAAAAAAGGTGAAACGGTGATCTTTTCATTCATCGTCTACAAGTCGCGCAAGCACCGAGACAGCGTGAATGCCAAAGTGATGAACGATCCGATCATGAATCAACCGATGAATATGCCAATGCCGTTCGATATGAAGCGGATGGCGTTTGGAGGATTTAAAACAATTGTGGAGTTCTAAATTTCAAGGAACTGTGTATGTTCAAGAAAATTTTCACGACCATGTTTTTTGTTTTCACATCATCGTTTGCACAGACTTTATCACCGAAGGGAAATTTTGCTTCCGTTAACGGATTGAAGATGTATTATGAAGTTCACGGTGACAATCCGCATCAACCTGGGCTGGTATTAATTCACGGCGGCGGTTCGACGATCACCACTTCATTCGGGACGATTCTCCCAATGCTGGCAAAACATCGAACCGTCATTGCCGTTGAATTGCAGGGTCATGGGCATACGAGCGATAGAAACTCACCAGAAAGTTTTGAGCAGGATGCTGATGATATTTCAACGCTTTTACAAACACTCAACATTACACAAGCAGATTTTCTTGGATTCAGCAACGGCGGAAATA
>JAQUOA010000150.1 GCA_028749215.1 Bacteroidota bacterium | reverse complement strand
GGTAATCCAATCAACACATCTCCTTTTTTTATCGACTTGCCGTTGACGATGTCCGCTTTGTCGACAACGCCCACAATTGTTCCGGCAATATCAAATTCTCCCGCGGGATAAAAGCCGGGCATCTCAGCCGTCTCGCCGCCGATAATAGAGCATTTATTTTCTTTGCATGCTTTTGCAAACCCATGAATAACTTGTTCGGCTACAAACGGAGAAAGCTTTCCCGTTGCGAAGTAATCCATAAAATAAAGCGGCACAGCCCCGCACACGGCAATATCATTCACGCAATGATTCACCAAATCTTGCCCAACGGTGTTGTACCGTTTCGTTAAGAATGCAATCTTGAGTTTCGTCCCGACCCCGTCAACACTGGAGACCAAAACGGGATGTTTCATTTTTGGAAATTTGGCTTCGTAGAAAGCGCCAAACATTCCGATATCGGCTAAGACATTTTTCGTAAACGTCGAGCGAACAGTTTTTTTAATTCGGTGGACAACTTCTTCGCCTGCATCAATATTGACGCCGGCTTTTTTATACGTATGTGACAAAAAAATCCTATGGTTTATCGTGGAAGTGGAATAGAGTCGTTATGGTGTATTGAAGATTCGAACCACGCTTTTTGCGCTTCTCGTAAATTCTTGATCGCTTCATCCGGAGTTTTTCCGTCACTCATGCACCCTTTGAGCAAAGGAATTACCGCCAAAAATCCGCCGCCATCTTTTTTTGATAAAGGGGTCAGTTCAATTTTATACGGAAGATCTAAAAACCGATCTAGCTGCGAGAACTTTGAATCAGTTCGTTTTTGTTTTCGAAGTACATTGCTCATGCTTGTTCCTTGATGAAATTCCTTATATACACTCCCTTAATTTTGTTCTTATGAACCGGAAAAACAAATTTCCTCCCTGTCCAATTTCGAAAAACATGATGGCTGCCTGAGACATGGTCTAAATCATACCCAAAATATGCAGCGACTTTTTTGCATTCATTGAGTGAGGCCGGTGAATGCGAAGTTGAAAGCCGTTCAATGAGCTTTTGAATATCCATAACAAAAGTAATGGTTTTAATTAAAGTAAGCAAAAATGGCAGAGTTTCACAGGGATATTTCTTTAGTGAGAACGTTTCTCTATATTTATGCCACTATGAAATACGCAACCTTACTTCCGTCAAACAAAAAAATCCGCATCAACAATATTTTCTGCGTGGGAAAAAACTATGCGGACCATGCAAAAGAAATGGGCGGTGAGCTTCCAAAAGAGCCGATGATTTTTTTAAAACCGACATCGGCCATCATTGAAAATGGAGCCCCGATTGTTCTTCCAAAAATGTCGAACAATGTCCATCATGAAGTCGAACTGACCGTGCTCATCGGGAAAGGAGGAAAAAATATACCTCCCTCTTCTGCTATGAGTCATATTGCCGGATACGGGATCGGTCTTGATATTACCTTACGCGACAAACAAGCTGAATCAAAAAAGACCGGCGGTCCGTGGACAATTGCAAAAGGATTTGACACTTCGGGTCCCCTGTCACCATTTGTTGACGCGTCGTCAGTTACCGATCCGCAGTCACTCGAAATTATTTTAAAGGTGAACGGAAAAAAGCGACAGCATTCCAACACGAAACAGATGATCTTTAGAATTGAAACTTTGATTTCGTTTTTGTCGTCAATTTTTACACTGGAAGAAGGTGACGTTCTCTACACCGGGACACCCGAAGGGGTCGGGCAAATTGTTGCCGGTGACATTCTTGAGGCAGAAATTCCCACAGTTGGTTCGCTGAAACATTCCGTCGTTTCACAATGAAACAGAAATCGTTAATCAAAGATACGGTAAAAATTTTCCGCCACAATCAAATTGTGCAGATGGCGACGGCAATTTTTATTGTCATGAACGTGACGGCGTTTATCGTTTACTTTTTTGAACATCATGTCAACGCAGAACAGTTCAAGAATTACGGCGATGCTCTGTGGTGGTCTGTCGTCACAGTCGCCACCGTAGGATACGGTGACATTGTTCCTAAATCAGAATTTGGAAGAATTTTTGCTTCACTTACGATACTCAGCGGCGTCGTTATGATTTCACTGTTTACAGCGACTATTTCGTCAGTCTTTGTTGCACGCAAAATTAAGGAGAGCCAAGGCTTGCAAGACATTACATTTACCAATCACACACTCATCTGCGGATGGAATCCATCGGTCGAAGATGTTCTCCGCATTTTCGACCGTTACAATGACCGCGCTATGCAGATCGCACTCGTGAATGAAGCGCAGCCAGAGCGGATGGATTCGGTCATCAACACATTCCAAAATATTCAGATTAAATTCGTGCGCGGAGATTACACACGCGAAGCAATTCTTACACGCGCGAATGTGAAGGAAGCGTCATCGGCACTCATCGTTCCGGACACTACCGGCGTTTCCACCGATGAAAAGACATTGCTTTCACTCCTGACAATGAAGTCTCTGAATCCGCGGATCAAAGTGTACACGCACATTCTCAACCGCGAAAATCGCCAGCATGTGAAGCGGGCCAATGCCGATGAGGTTGTGGTGAGCGATCAGCATGTGGCATTCTTCCTCGCCAATAATATTCTGTACCCCGGGGCTTCGCAGGTTGCCGAAGAAATGCTCGACTACGAACGGGGCAACGACATTCACCGCATCACCATTCCTGAAAAATTTATCGGAAAAACTTTCGGTGAATTCTTTTTTGAATATAAAAAAGAAAAGAACTGGACAATTCTCGGATTGGTGAATGAAGAAGAAACCGTAAGCTTGAATGATATTCTTTCACACGACACATCAGGTATCGATGCATTCATCGAACGAAAATTTCGCGAGGCCGGAATTAATGTGGCAGAAAAATCCGGCATGAACGTTCACGTAAATCCACCGTCCGATTACGTCTTGCAGAAAAAAGATATTGCTGTTATTCTTGGGACACTTCAATGAAATCACTCGATACCGATTTTTTACGCACCATTCCTCTCTTCACCGGGCTCTCGCAAGTAAAGCTTGAGAAAGTCCGCACCATTATGACGACTCGAATGGTCGAAGCAGGCACATTCATCATTAAGGAGAATGAAAAAGGAAACGAGATGTTTATTCTCATCGACGGCGAAGTTGAAATCTCCCGCACGCTGTTGTTAAAAGTTGCCGGACGAGGAATGGATCAAAAAGATAAATTATTGAACAAGCTTACGGCAAACGACCACGCGTTCTTTGGCGAAATGAGCCTGTTCGACGATAACAGCGAACGAACGGCAAGCGTCATCGCAACAGTTCAATGCACTCTGGCGGTGTTAGAAAGAAATTCATTTTTCCATCTGACTGAAAGCGATAACGAAATCGGTTACTGCATCCTTAAAAATATTTTGAAAATTGTGAACGAACGGCTGGATAAGACCAATAAAGATGTTTTAAAACTGACTACGGCATTGAGTTTGGCGTTGGAACGATAAATCATTTCCGCACTTAAGATTTTTACATTTTCCCCCTCAAAAAGGGGGATTTTTATTTCAAAATTTTATACTTTGTACTAAGTCATTGCGGGGAAATGCATCCCCATGAAGGGGCATCAATTCTTCCAATGGCTTTTTTATATTCAACAGCACAACCGAACGAATGAAAGAACTACCGAAAACTTACAATCCTCAAGAAGCTGAAGATACGATCTACCGTAAATGGGAATCGAACGGCTATTTCCACGCAAAAATTAATCCGGACAAAACACCGTACACCATTGTCATTCCCCCGCCAAACATTACAGGCATTCTGCACATGGGGCACATTCTCAACAACACATTGCAGGATGTGTTCATCCGCTGGAAAAGGATGCAGGGATATGAAGCGTGTTGGATTCCGGGAACCGACCATGCAGGCATCGCAACACAAAACGTTGTGGACAAAGCATTGCGAAAAGAAGGAACATCGCTTCGCGAACTTGGGAGGGAAAAATTTTTAGAACGGGTGTGGGAATGGCGAACGCTGTACGGCGGAACAATTAATAAACAATTGCGCAAGCTCGGTGTCTCGTGCGACTGGGAACGTGAACGCTTTACGATGGATGAAGGACTTTCGGATGCAGTGAAAGAAGTGTTCGTACAGTTATATGAAAAAGGTCTGATCTACAAAGGAAAGTATATCGTCAACTGGTGCCCGCGCGAGCAGACGGCGTTGAGCGATGATGAAGTGAACGGCGTAGAAAGCAAAGGACATCTTTGGCACATTAAATATCCGATTGAAAATTCCGATGAAGTGATTGTTGTTGCAACAACACGCCCCGAAACAATGCTGGGCGACACCGCCGTTGCCGTAAATCCAAAAGATGAACGGTACAAACATCTGATCGGAAAGAAAGTTTTGCTTCCGCTTGCAAACCGTACCATTCCAATTATTGCGGATGATTTTGTTGATCAAACATTCGGTACCGGCGCTGTGAAAGTAACACCCGCTCACGATCCGAACGATTACCAAATGGGAATCCGTTTGAACTTGCCGCAGATTATTGTGATGGATACATCGGCGAAGATGAATATCAATGTTCCTTTGAAATATCAGGGGCTCGATCGATACGAATGCCGACGCGAAGTATTGCGCGACCTACAAAAGTTGGGCAATCTTGTAAAGACCGAAGATCACGTTCACAATGTCGGACACTGCTACCGATGTGACACTGTCATTGAACCGTATCTCTCCGATCAGTGGTTCGTGAAAATGAAACCGCTCGCCGAGCCTGCACTGAAGGCAGTTCAAGACGGCACGATAAAATTTCATCCGGAACGTTATTCAAAAATTTATGATAATTGGATGACGAATATCCGTGACTGGTGCATTTCTCGACAGTTATGGTGGGGACACAGGATTCCTGCATACTATGCACCCGATGGAAATTTTACCTCAGCGCGATCTTTGGATGAAGCATATGAAAAGTTAAAAGTTAAAAGCCCAAATTTAAAAAAGGAAGAAATCCGGCAGGATGATGATGTACTAGATACATGGTTTTCATCATGGCTCTGGCCTTTTTCTGTCCACGGATGGCCGAAAGAAAATGACGATCTGAAATATTTTTATCCTACCGATACTCTCGTCACCGCACCAGATATTATTTTCTTCTGGGTAGCACGAATGATTATGGCAGGACTTGAATTTAGGAAAGAAGTTCCGTTTCGGAATGTCTATTTCACCAGCCTCATTCGCGATGCAGAGGGACGAAAGATGAGCAAATCGCTCGGCAATTCTCCCGATCCGTTGGATGTCATCGCCACATTTGGTGCCGACGCATTGCGCTTTACCGTTTTATTCCTTGCACCGATCGGTCAAGACGTATTATATGACAATGATAAGTGCGAGATAGGACGAAACTTTGCGAACAAAATTTGGAATGCCGGACGTTTCCTAATGATGAACGAACAGCAATTGACAATTGATAATGCACAATTACCAATTGTCAGCTCAACCGCATCGGAAGATTTGACAGATAAATGGATTATCTCCCGATTCAATTCGACGATAAAGAATGTTACTGCGGCGATGGAAAATTTTCGTGTGAATGATGCCGTGAAACAGCTCTACGATTTTCTCTGGAAAGATTTTTGCGACTGGCATGTTGAATTCGTCAAGATTCGCCTTCAGGAAACCAGCGATGTTCACCTGAAGAAAGCGATCATTGCCCTTGCTTTGAAAATTTATGAAGAGACGCTGAAACTTCTCCACCCATTCATGCCGTTTGTAACGGAAGAAATTTATCAGCATTTAGAGGATCGCGGAGAACACGGTACCATCATGCATTCATCCCTTCCGCTTACCAATGTTGAAGCAATTGATCTTTCGGTAGAACAAGAAATGGATTTCTTACAGAGCGTGATCAGTGAAGTGCGGACCGTTCGGAGTGAGATGAATATTCCTCCATCCAAGACAATTGATTTTGTTGCGAGCTGTCATGATTTTGATAAACAAACGCTGCTTGAATCTAACCGGCATTTATTGCAAAAGCTTTGCAAGATCAATTCACTGACCATTGGCATGATGCTGCCGAAACCGGGGTATTCCGCAAGCTCAGTAGTGAAGGGACAAGAAATTTTTATTCCACTCAAAGGGTTGATTGATGTCAACGTAGAACGAGAGCGTCTGCAAAAAGAGATTGATCGGCTTGAAGGGCAACTAAAAGGAGTCTTGGCAAAACTGAATAATCAGAGCTTCGTCGGCAAAGCTCCGGCTGACGTGATTGAGAAAGAAAAATTGAAACAGCAAAATTTTCAGCAGACAATCGATAAATTGAAAATCAATCTGGAACAGTTGGTTGGATAATTTTCCTCACATTCAAAAGCACGGGCAAGAAATTGACCGTGCTTTTTTATTTTCTGCACTTCAATCCAAAAATGTCGTCCTGCTCGAAACCGCGCGGACCAACGACCAGAACAAGAAAAATCTCCTCTTCCTCCATCCCAAAGAAATTTTAGTGGCAGCTTCACTTAAAGAGATACCGTCGATTTTTGAAAAGATTGAATACCATCTCGCTCGCGGAAAATATATTGCCGGATATTTCTCGTACGAATGCGGATACCATTTCGAAAATATTATTGAGTTTACCCAAGATACTTCTTCCCGCCCATTGATTTGGCTTGGTGTCTTTGATCAGCCGATTGAAGTATCGCACGAGGTATTACAATCTATAAATGCTGAAGAGAAATTCAATGTAACAAAGGCGACCCTTGAAATTTCGAAGGATGAATACGAAGAAAAACTGAAGGCAATTCATCAGTATATACTCAATGGCGATACGTACCAGGTGAATTTTACAGATCGAATCACATTCGATTTTACGGGCAACATCATTAATTTTTATTGCTCTCTTCGCGAAAAACAGCACGTTTCTTATTCGGCTTTAATCCGTACTGAATTCGGCGATATCCTTTCTTTTTCTCCCGAATTATTTTTTAAAAGGGATGGAAAATTTTTCATAACGAAACCAATGAAAGGAACATCCAAACGCGGAAGAACATCGGATGAAGATCGACAGCTTTCGCAATGGCTCCATCTTGACGAAAAAAATAGAAGTGAGAATTTGATGATCGTGGATTTAC
>JAQUOA010000013.1 GCA_028749215.1 Bacteroidota bacterium | reverse complement strand
TTTCCTTCAGCTGCGGTAATTTCCGTTTCATCGCCAACACGCACTTTTATCAGCGCCTCGGAGCGTGCATCTTTATCACTCGAATCTTTATGAATGCTGACTTTAAAACGTTCCAGTTCAAATAATTTTTGCAGTTTGCCGGTATGTTTTTTTACCAGCAGTTCAAATGATCCTTCGGCATCTTCAAAATAGTAGCCGTCGTGTTCCATTTCTTTAATTTCATCCACGATTTTCTGCGCGGCTGCAGATTTTTCGTCAAGATGTAATCCCAACTCTTCCGCTTTGAACAACACGTTGCTTCTGCCTGAAAGATCGGAGATCAACACACGGCGTACGTTGCCTACTTGTTCCGGCTCAATATGTTCGTACGTCTTCGGCGTTTTCATCACCGCACTGACGTGCACCCCACCTTTATGAGCAAAGGCACTCTCGCCGACGTATGCCAAATTCTTTTTATGTTTCAAATTTGCCAGTTCGCTGACGTAACGCGAAAGATCGGTTATTTTTTTCAACTCATTACCGACGACGTCAAATCCCATTTTGATTTGAAGATTGGGAATGATGGAACAGAGATTCGCATTGCCGCATCGTTCGCCGTACCCATTAATTGTTCCCTGGACGTGAATTGCTCCCTGCTGAATTGCCGCAAGCGAATTGGCGACTCCAAGATCACAGTCATTATGAGTATGGATACCAAGTTGAACGGTGACATGCTTCGCCACTTCACGCACAATCTCACCGACTTCCCACGGCATCGTTCCGCCGTTCGTGTCGCACAATACAATAACATCGGCACCGGCTTTCTGTGCTGCATCCAGCGTTTTCAGTGCGTATGCTTTATCGGTTTTGTAACCGTCAAAAAAATGCTCGGCATCGTACACCACTTCTTTGCCTTTTTTTTTCAGATAGGCAACCGAATCGGAAATGAGTTCGAGATTCTCTTCAACGGTAATCTGCAATGCTTCTTTCACGTGCAGCAGCCATGTCTTTCCGAAGATAGTTACAACCGGAGTCTGTGCATCGAGCAATGCTTTAATGTTCGCATCATCTTCCACTTTATTCTTTGCACGCCGCGTGCTTCCGAATGCAGCAATTTTTGCGTGGTGAAATTTGATTAACCGCGCCTGCTCAAAAAATTCCATATCCTTCGGATTGGAACCGGGCCATCCGCCTTCGATGTAATCAATGCCGAACGCATCAAGACGCTTTGCAATTTTGATTTTATCTTCCGCGGAGAAAGAAACTTCCTCTCCCTGTGTTCCGTCTCGGAGCGTGGTATCGTATGTGAATATTTTCTTCATAATTAAATATGAAGGATGAGGGATGAATTATGAAATTGAATTCCCATTATTTCATCCTTCATAATTCATCTTTCATACTTTTAGTATTATTTTTTCCAATTCTCAGGGCGCAAACTTCTTACCGCTGCCCCTGCTTTCCACATCTCGGAATTTTTCCATTCGTCTAATTCTTTTTGTAATGTTGCACGGTAATCAGATGAACTGGTTGAATCGAGCACGCGCTTTGTTTCAACACCGTATTGAACATCACGGTACAGTAATTCAAACAGCGGTTTGTTTGCTGCTTCAAATTTCTTTGCCCAGTCAAGCGCGCCGCGCTGTGCCGTAACTGAACACGCCGCGAACATCCAATCCATTCCGTATTTGCCGACGAGCGGATACAAACTTTGCGTCGCTTCTTCAACCGTTTCGTTGAACGCTTCGCTCGGTGAATGTCCCATGGTGCGAAGAACATCATACTGCGCTTTCATCAATCCGGCAATTGCACCCATCAACACACCGCGCTCGCCGGTAAGATCGCTAAGAACTTCTTTTTCAAATGTTGTTGGGAAAAGATATCCCGAACCAATGGCGATACCGCATGCAATAGCTCGTTCACGCGCTTTGCCTGTCGCATCCTGAAACATGGCGAAGCTTGCGTTGATGCCGCTTCCGGCTAAAAAATTTGAACGCACTGTGCGTCCGCTTCCTTTTGGCGCGCAAAGAATAACATCAACATCTGCCGGGGGAATAACATTGGTTTGATCTTTGAATACGACAGAAAATCCGTGAGAGAAATAGAGCGCTTGTCCTTTTTTCAAATTCTTTTTTACAACATCCCATTGCTGCTTCTGACCGGAATCGGAAAGCAAGTATTGTATGATCGTTCCTTTTTGAATCGCTTCTTCAATGTTTGAGAAGAGATTTTTTCCTTCTACCCATCCGTCGCGGATCGCGTCACTCCATCCTTGCCCACCCTTGCGTTGACCGACGATAACATTGATTCCATTATCGCGCATGTTCAATGATTGTCCGTAACCTTGCGGGCCGTAGCCGATGATGGCGACAACTTCGTTCTTTAAAAACTCTTTTGCTTTTGCGAGCGGATATTCTTCTCGTGTGACAACTTCTTCAACTGATCCGCCGAAATCTATTTTTGCCATTACTGTAATTCTCCTTGTTTGTTTTTACATCAAAGACAGAGTATCGGAAAAATATTTCGACAACTCTGTAGCTTCATTTTATTATTTCACATCTATTATGGAAGCGCTGTGGTTCCCATCAAATACGTATCAACAGCGCGTGCCGCTTTACGCCCTTCGCTGATTGCCCAGACAACAAGCGATTGACCGCGCCGCATATCGCCGGCAGAAAAAATTCCTCCCACCGAACTCATATATTTTGCATCGGTCGAAACATTTCCGCGCGAATCGACTGCAACACCAAGTTCATCCAATAATCCGTTCTTTGTCGGACCGGTGAAACCCATAGCGATCAGCACAAGATCGACATCGAGTGTAAACTCCGTGCCGTTCATTGGCGTGAAGCTTGGAGGTGGGCCGACGCGAATGGCGTGAAGTTTTGTAACATTGCCCAGCGCATCTCCTTCAAATTTTGCCGTTGCAATCGCCCAGTCGCGAATGCCCCCCTCTTCGTGTGAACTTTCAGTTCTCAATTGCAAAGGCCACAGCGGCCACGGTGTTGATGCCGCACGCTGTTCGGGCGGTTTCGGCATAATTTCAAATTGATGAACCGATTTCGGTTTTTGCCGCAGGCTTGTACCAAGACAATCTGCGCCCGTATCGCCGCCGCCGATGATGACAACGCGCTTCCCTGTTGCAAGAATATCTTTCGTCGGATCAGTTTTGTCTCCTGCATTGCGATGATTTTGCTGAGGTAAAAATTCCATCGCAAAATGAATCCCTTTTAATTCGCGTCCCGGCACTTTCAAATCACGCGGAGATTCAGATCCGCCGCACAACAGCAACGCATCGTACGAGCGGCGTAATTCTTCTGCTGAAATATTAACGCCGACATTGGCTTTCGTAGTGAACACGATTCCTTCCGCCTGCATCAATTCAATACGGCGATTGAGCAGATGTTTTTCAAATTTGAAATCAGGAATTCCGTACCGCAACAATCCGCCGACACGGTCATTTTTTTCGTACACAGTAACGCGGTGCCCGGCTCTATTCAATTGCTGCGCTGCTGCTAATCCTGAAGGACCTGAACCGATGACAGCAACGGTTTTCCCCGTACGTTTTTTCGGCGGTTCGGGTTTGATCCATCCGTTTTTAAACGCTTCTTCTATGATTGTCCGTTCGATCACTTTGATTGTTACCGGCGGTTCATTAATACCCAATACACATGCTGCTTCACACGGCGCAGGACAAACGTTGCCGGTAAATTCAGGAAAATTATTTGTGGAGTGAAGGATGCGAACTGCTTCTTCCCAGCGATTGCGGTAAATAAGATCGTTCCAATGCGGAATAACGTTGTTGACAGGACAACCCGTTTGACAAAACGGAATGCCGCAATCCATACAGCGCGCACCTTGCATCTGCACCTTGTCTTGAGGAAAAGGTGTGTACACATCAAAGTAATCATTCACGCGTTCAACGACCGGCCGGCGCGAAGGAACTTCTCTTTTATATTCCATAAAACCTGTCGGCTTACCCATGAACAACCTCCTTCGATGCCGTTTTCACAACTTTTATTTCATCCTTCAAAGGTGGTTTTGCAACACCAAGCACTCGTTTATAGTCTAACGGAAATACTTTCACAAATTTTTTGGAAAAGTTTTTCCACTTGTCAAGAATCAATTGACCGCGTCGACTTCCGGTGTAGTCAACATGTTTTTTTATCAATCGCTGAACAAGCAATTCGTCATCTTCATTCAACGGATCAAGCTCCACCATTGTACGATTGCACATCTTCGAAGTGAACTCTCCTGTTTCATCCAGGACAAACGCATATCCGCCGGACATTCCTGCCGCAAAATTTTTTCCTGTGCTTCCAAGAACGACAACAACTCCGTTCGTCATATATTCACAGCCGTTGGCACCGATAGATTCCACGACGACCGTTGCACCGGAATTTCTCACTGCGAAACGCTCGCCTGCTTTACCGCCAAAGTACGCTTCGCCGCTTGTGGCTCCGTACAACACCACGTTGCCGACGATGGAATTTTCTTCAGGCGCAAAAGTGGATTTTTTTGGAGGATAGATAATTATTTTCCCGCCGGACATTCCTTTGCCGACATAATCGTTCGCATCCCCTTCAAGTTTCAGCGTAACACCTCTGGAAAGGAACGCACCGAAGCTTTGTCCTGCCGAACCGTTTAAATTTATTTTAATCGTGTCTTCCGGTAAACCTTCCGATCCGTAGTAACGCGCTATGCGTCCGCTCAGCAGTGCGCCGACCGTTCGATGAATGTTCCGAATAGGAAGAGAGAACTCGACCGGTTTTTTTTCTTCCAATGCAAGTTTTGCTTTTTCAAGAAGCTGATAGTCAATGGCTTCGTTAATGCCGTGATCCTGCGGTATCGTGCATCGCCGCCCGACGCGGAGCGGAACTGTCGGCTGATGAAGAATAGATGAAAGATCAATTCCTTTTGCTTTCCAATGGTCTATGCCTTCGCGCATACGAAGCATATCAACACGTCCGATCATTTCATCAATTGTTCGGAAGCCAAGCTTCGCCATAATTTCCCGCACTTCGTCGGCAATAAAAAATAAAAAGTTAATGACGTGTTCCGGTGTTCCGGTAAATTTCTTTCGGAGTTGCGGATCTTGCGTTGCAATTCCGACAGGGCATGTATTCAAATGACATTTGCGCATCATGATGCATCCCATGGCAATCAGCGGCGTCGTAGCGAAACCATATTCTTCTGCACCGAGAAGCGCGGCAATAGCAACATCGCGCCCTGTTTGAAGTTTGCCGTCAGTTTGAAGCCTCACACGCGAGCGCAAATCATTCATCACAAGTACTTGCTGTGTTTCTGCAAGTCCAAGCTCCCACGGCACTCCGGCATGTTTTATTGAAGTCAACGGCGATGCACCTGTTCCGCCATTATCTCCGCTGATCAAAATCATATCAGCGTGTGCTTTAGCAACACCGGCGGCAACTGTTCCCACGCCGACTTCCGAAACAAGTTTTACAGAGATGCGTGCGTTTGGATTGACGTTCTTCAAATCATAAATCAATTGCGCAAGATCTTCTATGGAATAGATGTCGTGATGTGGCGGCGGAGAAATAAGTCCGACACCGGGAATTGAATGGCGAGTTTTGGCAATGACAATATCAACTTTATGCCCGGGCAGTTGTCCCCCTTCACCCGGCTTTGCTCCCTGCGCAATTTTAATTTGAATTTCGTCCGCATTGGCAAGATAATTTGCCGTCACACCAAATCGACCCGATGCAACCTGCTTCACGGCGCTTCGGCGCAAATCTCCGTTCGGATCCGAGTGGAAGCGTTCTTCATCTTCCCCCCCTTCACCGGTATTCGATTTTCCGCCGACGCGATTCATCGCTATCGCAAGGGTTTCGTGCGCCTCTTTGCTGATTGAACCGAACGACATTGCGCCGGTGACAAAACGTTTCACAATATTTTTTGCCGGTTCCACGTCTTCAATGCGGACGCTTCGCGTTCCTTCTTTGAACTCCATCAATCCGCGCAACGTAAACAATTCTTTATTCTGATTGTTGATGATCTCAGAAAACTCTTTGAATGTTTTGAAATCATTTTTCCGCACCGCTTGCTGCAGCTTGGTAACGGTTGCCGGATTGATCAAATGACGTTCGCCGTTGATGCGGTAGTGATAATTTCCGCCGAGATCCAGTTCGGTATCGGCCTGCGACAACGAACGAAACGCATAATCATGTTTCAATCGCGCTTCTTCGACCAATACCTCCAGCCCAATTCCTTCAACGCGTGATGACGTGCCGGTAAAATATTTTTCAATAAGATTTTTGTTCAAACCGATCGCTTCAAAAATTTGCGCACCGCGATAACTTTGCAGTGTTGAAATTCCCATCTTAGAAAACACTTTCAGCAAACCTTTACCGACAGCTTTTTTGTAATTCTTCAACGCGTACTCAAACGTTACGTTTTCTGGTAAGCGTTTCTTGTTAGAAAGATCTTCTAACGTTTCAATTGCCAGATACGGATTCACCGCACTAGCGCCATAGCCGATCAACAAACAGAAATGCATCACTTCGCGCGGTTCGCCTGATTCAACCACGAGCGCAACCTGCGTCCTTGTTTTTTCGCGTACTAAATGGTTGTGCACTGCGGTCAACGCCAGCAAACTCGGTATCGGTGCGTATTCGTCATCCGAACCGCGATCGGAAAGAATAATGATAGAGTAACCGGATTCAATGGCCAGCGAGGCACGGCGGCATAAACCGTCGAGTGCGCGCTCAAGTTCTTTCTCACCGCCGTTAACGCGGAACAACATCGGCAGCGTTGTCGCAAGAAAATCTCCCCACGAAACACGGCGCAATTTTTCCAGATCATAATTGGTCAAAATCGGATGAGGAAGCTTCAGCGTGTGACAATGCTGTGGCGTTTCCTCCAAAATATTTCTTTCCGTGCCGATGTAACTTGTCAATGACATGACAAATTCTTCGCGAATCGGATCGATCGGCGGATTTGTGACTTGCGCAAACAATTGTTTGAAATAATTGAAGAGCGTCTGAGGCTTGTCGGACAAACATGCGAGCGGCGTGTCTGTTCCCATCGATCCAATCGCTTCTTCCCCGTTCACAGCCATCGGCGTCACGATCATCCGAATATCTTCATCAGTGTAGCCAAACATTCTTTGACGAAGCAAAATATCTTCCGAATGCAGAACATGCGCACGGGGCGGTTCGGGAAGTTGGTCAATCGTAATTTGATTTTCTTTGATCCATTGTTCGTACGGTTGACGAGCGCTTAATTCCGCTTTAATTTCTTCGTCGGGAATAACGCGCTGTTTTTCTAAATCTACAAGCAGCATTTTGCCCGGCTCTAATCTCCCCTTCGATTTTACACGTTCGGGTTCAATCGGCAGCACGCCGACTTCCGAAGCCATGATCAACAGTCCATCATGTGTTTCAATGTATCGCGCAGGACGAAGTCCGTTACGATCTAATGTAGCACCGATAATTTTTCCATCGGTAAACGCCACAGCTGCAGGTCCATCCCACGGTTCCATGAGCGATGCATGGTATTCGTAAAATGCTTTCTTCTCCGGAGACATCGTGACGTCCAAACTCCATGCCTCGGGAATTAACATGGCCATGGCGTGCGGCAAACTTCTTCCGGCGTGGTATAACAATTCAACGGCGTTATCAAGCGCAGCGGAGTCGCTTCCGTTTGGTTCAATAATCGGGAAAAGTTTTTTGATATCGTCGCCAAAAAGATTCGATTTCAATACCGATTGACGGGCGTGCATCCAAATCACGTTGCCCCGCATCGTATTAATTTCTCCGTTGTGACTGATAAATCTGAACGGATGCGCTAATTGCCAGTTGGGTAACGTGTTCGTAGAAAATCGTTGATGAACAAGACACAGCGCGCTTTTGGTATCTGTGTCGGAAAGATCTCCGTAAAATTGTTCAATCTGAGGTGCAAGAAGAAGACCTTTATAAATGATTATTGAAGAAGAAAGTGATGGGATGTAAAAAAAGGTTTTTTCTTTCACGTCCGAAGAAAAGATTTCTGCTTCAGCACGTTTGCGAACCACATATAACTTTCTCTCGAACTGCTCACGCATCATTCCTTCCGCCTTACGGACAAAAATTTGCTCTATATAAGGCTGCGAAGCACGCGCTATCCTTCCAATCGCATCGGCACCGACCGGCGTGTCTCTCCATCCAATGACCGATAACCCTTCTTCCCGAATAATACGTTCTAAAATTCCCTCACACACTAATCGCGGCGTTTGATCCACCGGCAAAAATACCATGCCGACTCCGTACTCACCTTCGTCGGGAAGAGTAAATCCAAATTTTGCACACTCTTTGGCAAAAAATTTATGCGGAATTTGGATTGTAACTCCTGCCCCATCCCCCGTTTCAACATCGCAGCCGCACGCACCGCGGTGCGTCAAGTTGATAAGAATCTCAATCCCCTTTGAAATAATGTCGTGCGATTTTTCGCCTTTGATATTGACGACGAACCCGATTCCGCATGCATCGTGCTCATTCTTTGGATCGTAAAGAGGAAAATCTTTAAACTGTTGATTATCCATTGCATCCTTTACAAATTAATTTCATATGGTTCTAACTATTAATCTTACTAGTAATAATTAGTTTTACACTTCCCCGACAAATTCTCTTTTTAATGCAACACGCCCCGTACGGGCAATTTCTTTAATGTGAAACGGTTTCAGCATTTTCACTATCGCATCAACTTTCTGGCCGCTCCCTGTTGCTTCAACCGTTACCGTTCTGTGACTAATATCGATAATTTTTGCTTGAAAAATTTCCACAATTTGCATGATCTCGGGACGGTTTTCGGTCGTTGTCCCAAGCTTTATTAGTGCCAACTCCCTTTCCATGTAACTATCATACGTTAAATCAACTACTTTAAGAGTATCGATCAATTTATTTAACTGCTTAATAATTTGCTCGATGATAGCGTCGTCGCCACGAGTCACAATCGTCATTCTCGATACACTTGGATCTTCAGTGGGTCCAACGGTAATGCTTTCAAGATTATATCCTTTAGCAGAAAACATTCCGGCAACTCTGTTCAAGGCACCGAACTTGTTCTCTAATAGAATAGATATCGTATGTTTTCGTTGCGTTGATTCCGCATTGAGTTGTGTTGCTTCCATGTTGATTATCCTTTGGTGACAGTCATCAGTTCAAGCTCTTCGGTGGATTCGTTTTCTAAGCCTTCCAATTCTTTTTCTGGAACATCCATAATTTCGTTATACGATTGACCGGCAGGTATCATCGGATACACGTTATCTTCTTTGACAACTCTAAATTCTGCCAAAACTGGCCCGGTAGTCGAAAAAACTTTTTCAAGAACATCATCTACCTCATTCGTTAGCGTTGCTCGAAATCCAGGAATGTCATACGCGTCGGCAAGTTTCACGAAATCAGGGCTCGACATTTCTACATGCGAGTAACGTTTTCTCCAAAACAATTGCTGCCACTGGCGCACCATTCCTAAATAACCATTGTTGAGTATGATAATTTTAACCGGGACATTGTGCTCGCGAATAGTGGCTAATTCTTGAATGTTCATCTGTATCCCTCCGTCACCACTGAGAGATACAACCGGTAAATCTTTTCTTCCAAAGGCAGCACCCATAGCGGCTGGCAATGAAAATCCCATTGTCCCAAGTCCGCCGGATGTAAGATGTGTTCGCGGTAAAATGTATTTGAAAAATTGTGCTGTCCACATTTGATGCTGGCCCACATCACTTACTATGACGGCATTCCCATTGGTGATTTCAGAAATCTTTCGAATGACGTGTTGCATGCGGATATATTTTCCGTTTTTGTATCGAAGCGGATGTTCCTCTTTCCAGTTTTTGATTGTTTGGAGCCAGTCCTTTGTCTCCAGCGTCGTTACGGATGGTAGCAACTGTTGCAGTATTTTTTTAACATCGCCAACAATTGGGACATCAACTTTCACATTTTTACTGATGTTGGAAGGATCAATGTCGATGTGAATTTTTTTTGCTTCTGGTGCAAATGTTTCCGTATTCCCTGTTACTCGATCATCAAAACGTGCGCCAACAGCAATGAGTAAATCGGAATAGTGAACAGCAGTATTGGAATACCATGTTCCATGCATGCCAAGCATGCCAAGCGATAGCTCATCATTTTCAGGAAATGAGCCAAGTCCATGAAGAGTTGTTGTAACAGGAATGCATGTTTTGTGAGCAAACTTTTTTAATTCTTCTGAAGCGTTGGAAAGAATTGTTCCTCCGCCGACATACAGCACCGGGCGTTTTGCTTTTGCAATCAATTCAATTGCTTTGGTAAGTTGTTTTTGATGCCCTTCAGCATGTGGTTGATACGACCTCATTTTAACCGTTTGTGGATAGCTAAATTGCGTCTTGCTCGCCATGACATCTTTTGGCAAATCAACCAACACCGGTCCGGGACGACCGGTTGTGGCAACATAAAAAGCTTCTTTTATCGTAGAGGCTAATTCATTAACATCTCTTACAAGATAATTATGTTTTGTAATTGGCCTGGTTATACCCACGATATCTGCTTCTTGAAAAGCGTCGTTGCCTATAAGTTTTAAAGAGACTTGACCGGTGAACACGATAAGAGGAATTGAATCCAGATAGGCATCGGCAATTCCGGTAACGGTGTTGGTTGCTCCAGGACCTGAAGTCACTAAGGCAATACCGGGTTTTCCCGTTGCCTTGGCGTATCCCTCGGCAGCATGAACGGCACCTTGTTCATGCCGTGTTAAAATATGCTTAATGTCCGAGATGTCGTGAAGGGCATCGTAAATTCCAATAACGGCACCACCGGGATAACCGAAAACAATTTCAACGTTCTCTTCGATTAAAGATCGAACGAAGATTTCCGCACCGGTCATTAAACGCTGTGGAGTAGTATGTTGTGTCATTATGCACCTGAAAAATAAATAAAAAGACAACCTCTTTTTTCCAGAGGTTACACCCTGAATTTATTTTTCCGTGCTGACGTTGGAGATTTTTTGGAAGATTTTTTGGGGGTAACCTTGGATATTCTATTGGCCAATAATAAGTAGGCGTAGAATATTTACAATTAAACCCAAAAGAATAATAATGCCGCCAAGCGGAAGGGGAGATACAGACAAGGAAATAACTTGCACGCGGCTGCGTGTGGTAGTTCGGTCTGTATGATTTTGGTTTGCGGACATTCTCTTAACTGTGACAATGTAAGTGCAACTTGGCTACACATATATAAGATAGAAATTTTTGTTCTGATGTCAAGAATTATTTTCGTACCTTAGATAAATTTTTATGAATATCTTAAAAGATTCAAAAGATACTATCGCAGCAATTGCGACACCAATTGGTGAAGGTGGTATATCCGTTATAAGAGTAAGCGGAGAAAGGGCCTTTTCCATTGTTGATCACCTCTTTCACGGAAACAAAAAGATCGTTGATTGCATTTCACATACTATTCACTTCGGAACAATCATCGATCCGTCGAGCATGGAAACTATCGATACTGTTCTTGTATCAATTTTCCGCAATCCACATTCTTTCACGGGTGAGGATATTGTGGAAATAAGTTCTCATGGCGGCTATTTTCTATCTCAAAAAATCTTGGCGTTGTTACTTTCAACTGGAGCTCGACCTGCTGAACCCGGTGAATTTTCGTTACGAGCATTTATGAATGCAAAATTCGATCTTACGCAGGCCGAAGCTATTGCTGACATCATTCATGCAAAAACTGAAAAAGCACATAAAGCATCGGTCGAGCAACTCGAGGGAAAACTCTCATCCTATGTTCAAAATATACGAACAGAAATTTTATCTGTGTGCTCATTACTAGAACTCGAGCTTGATTTCTCACAGGAAGGCATTGAGTTGGTTGATAAGTCAAATGTTGCTGTCAAACTGGATACAGTAATTAATATTATTAAAAAACTTACTGATAGCTTTTATGAAGGAAAGTTGGTACGAGATGGCGTTAGAGTTGCATTAATAGGGAGACCTAATTCTGGAAAGTCTAGTCTTCTCAATATTCTTTTAGAAGAGGAAAGGGCAATTGTAAGTGAGGTTCCAGGAACGACCAGAGATGTAATCGAAGAAAGCATTCTTATTGACGGTATTGAATTTATTTTTTCTGACACCGCTGGATTGCGAAAGGCTTTTGACAAAATAGAACAAGAGGGGATTAGAAGGACAGCTATTATTTCGGAGCGATCCGATATTATACTCCTTTTAGTAGATAGCTCTCAGGTATTATCTAAAACTGACTCAAATATCCATCAGGAAATATTGGAAACTTTTATAAATAAGAAGCCTATTCTTATTGCAATAAATAAACTCGATATTAAACATTCAGAATTTAGCCTGCCTATAAACGATTTTCCAAAAAATTCTCAATTCGTAGGACTCTCATGTATTTCACATCTTGGAATATCTCGTCTAAAAAAAGCTCTTTTTGAGTTGACTGTTCCTAAGCATGATTCCACTGCAAGTTCAGTCACAATTACGAATGTCAGGCACAGAGATGCGCTAGAAAAAGCATTGTCTGCTCTTTTAGCAGCTCGAGAATCAATTAATAAAGGATTAAGTGGTGATTTTATTGCCGTCGACTTGCATTTAGCTCTCGACTATCTTGGTGAAATTATCGGATTGACAACTCCTGATGATATTCTAAACAACATATTCTCTAAGTTTTGCATTGGAAAATGACGTTTCACGTGGAACATTATGATAATTGAAAAGCTAAAAGAATATTATGATGTCATTGTTGTGGGAGGAGGACACGCTGGAATTGAAGCCGCATTAGCTTCTTCTCGAATGAAGTGTTCTACGCTTCTTATCTCTTTGAAAGCTAATGCAATAGGTAGAATGTCGTGCAATCCTGCTATAGGTGGTACTGCAAAGGGGCATCTGGTGAGAGAAATAGATGCACTTGGAGGTGAGATGGGGAAAATAGCTGATGCTACAGGTCTCAATTTCAAGATGTTGAATACTTCAAAGGGACCAGCTGTTTGGTCACCACGTTCCCAAAACGACAGGGAATGGTATTCTAAAAATGCGCAGGAGAGAATTTTATTACAAAATGGATTGGAAGTTTTTGAAGACTCTGTTTTAGAAATCATCGTGGACAATGCAAAGATAAAAGGAATTAAAACAATTCTTGGCCACACCATTTCTTGTTCTTCGTTGGTTTTATGCGCAGGAACATTTCTTCGTGGATTGATGCATACTGGAGAAAAAAACAGACATGGGGGAAGATTTGGTGAGGCACCTTCGCGTGGAGTAACTGAAAGTTTGCAAAGTTTAGGTTTTATTTCAGGGAGATTAAAAACCGGTACGCCCCCGAGGATTGATTTGAAAAGTATTAATCTGAAAAAAACGGAAATTCAATTGAGCGATGATCCACCAATCCCATTTTCGTATCAAAACGGTACAATAAAAAATAAATTGATTCCGATGTACCTTACGTACACTAATCAATCAACTCACAAAATTCTTGAAAAGGGATTTGATCGATCACCGATGTTCACTGGACGCATCAAAGGCGTTGGACCTCGCTACTGTCCATCTATTGAGGACAAAATTTTTCGGTTCGCTGATCGAGATCGGCATCAAATATTTCTTGAACCAGAAGGCTATAATACCAACGTTGTCTATGTGAACGGATTTTCGACAAGCCTTCCTGAAGAAGTTCAGTTTGAAGGATTGCAGACAATTGCTGGATTAGAAGATGTTAAAATGCTTCGTCCGGGATACGCGGTAGAGTACGATTATTTTCCTCCTCATCAATTAAAACATACACTAGAGACAAAAAAAATTTCAGGACTTTTCTTTGCTGGGCAAATCAATGGAACCTCTGGTTACGAGGAAGCCGCGGGACAAGGTTTGATTGCCGGCATTAATGCAGCACTAAAAGTACAAAACCGACATCCATTTTTTTTGAAGCGCGATGAAAGCTATATTGGAGTGATGATAGATGACCTTATTAACAAATCAACCGATGAACCATACCGAATGTTTACATCTCGTGCCGAATATCGACTCTTGCTGCGCCAAGATAATGCAGACCGGCGATTGATGAGAAAAGGAAATCAGCTTGGCCTTATATCAGATGACATGATTGAACTGTTGGATGAGAAAGAAAAAAGAATTGGTGAAACAATTCGCTACTTTGAGACAATGACAATTTCACCCGTAAAAATAAATTCATTACTAGAAAAGAAAAATGAAACTCCAATTACCGAAAATGACACGCTTGCAAAAATTTTACGGCGAACGAATATTTCGGCCAATGATCTTCTTAATCTTGTTGAAGATGTAAAAATAAATTCAGCTCTTCAGCACAACGATGTAAAACAGCAAATTGAATTTGATATCAAGTATGAGGGGTACATTCGCAGGCAGAACGAGCAAATCAAACGTTTTGCAAAGTTTGAAGAATACCTCATTCCAGAAAATTTTGATTATCAAAAAATTTCTTCTCTGAGTTCAGAGGGGAAGGAAAAACTTCACCGAATACGCCCACGATCTGTTGGACAGGCATCACGGATATCCGGTGTAACCACGTCCGACATTTCCGTCTTAAGTATTTTTTTAAAACATCATCTCGAAACAAGTTCCACGTGAAACCATCCTTACTTTTGTGAACGACGAACAACTTTGGCTTTACACCATTGCTAAAAAAAATGGTTTACTTATAACAGATATACAGCTTGCTGCACTGTATACGTATAAAACTTTGCTCCTTGATTGGAATCAAAAAATCAATCTTGTATCACGAAAAGATGTCGAGAATGCGTGGAAAAATCACATCGCATTTTCTTTAACAATGTTATTCAAGATTGAATTTTTAGATACGATAAAAATTCTTGACCTTGGAACCGGCGGTGGATTTCCCGGTATTCCATTATCAATGATGCTGCCGCATTGTTCTTTTTTATTGTTAGATTCCACGCAAAAGAAGGTAGCCGCTGTTCAGGCAATGATTGACGATTTAAAGCTTCCCAACGCAAATACTGTATGGGGACGTGCAGAGGAACTTAACCGAAATGACAAATACCGGAACTCATTTGACGCTATTGTAGCAAGATCTGTGAGTAATCTTTCCAACTTATTGGAGTGGGGTATGCCATTTTTAACTCGGGTAAACCGTGGTATCAAAAAGAATTTAATCCCTGAAAAGATTGGCATTACAACTCCGTCTCTTATCACGTTTAAAGGCGGGGAAACTGAAGAAGAGGAAATTGTTGCAAAAAAGAAATTCCCAAATGTGAAACTCCAAATAATTCCTCTTACCTTTCACGGCAGTGAGGAATTTGAAAACCACGATAAAAAATTAGTCATAGCAACTTTATAATACGATGAATAAAAAAGAGCTATTCAATCAACTTCAAAATCTAGCAACCGAGCAGCGAAATCCATTGAGCATGGATATTGATAACAAATCAATTGTTGAAATTCTTTCTATTATTAATGCTGAAGATAAAAAAGTCGCCCTAGCAGTTGAAACCCAAATTCCTTACATCGCTCAAGCTGTTGAAATAGTTGCGAAAGGATTTATTAACGGTGGTCGGTTGATTTATGTTGGTGCCGGAACAAGTGGAAGGGTAGGCGTTATTGATGCATCGGAATGTCCACCAACGTATGGCGTTTCGTTTGACATGGTGCAAGGAATGATTGCGGGAGGGGATGGTGCAATGTTTCGAGCTGTGGAAGGTGCCGAAGATAAACCTGAAAGCGGTGCTCATGATATAGATCTTAAAAAAGTCAATGCTAAGGACACGGTGTGCGGTATTGCTGCAAGTATGCGTACGCCGTACGTTATTGGTGCAGTAAAACGCGCAAAGGAACTCGGTGCAAAAACACTTTATGTCACAACAAATCCACGCAAAAATTTTGAACTGCCGGAATATAAAGAGTTAGCCAAAGCGATTGATGTTGCAATATGCGCAGAGGTTGGTCCCGAAGTTATCATGGGATCAACACGAATGAAAAGCGGTACTGCTCAAAAATTAATATTGAATATGATTACGACTACAGCCATGATTTGCCTTGGCAAGGTGTACGAGAACATGATGATCGACCTTCAGATGACAAATAAAAAACTTGTCGAAAGAGCAAAACGCATCGTTATGACAATTACAGGCATTGGATATGATGAAGCCGAAAACTACCTGTCAGAAGCAAAAGGCCATGTCAAAACAGCACTCGTGATGATCAAGGCAAATGTAAAATACGATGAGGCTACTATGCGGCTGAAACGAGCTAACGGATTCGTAAGAGCTGCCATTGAAGGAAAAGAGTACACAATTATTTAATTTTTAATGAGTTTATATTTTTAGTATCTTTCGTTAAAGAGGAGTTGCTCTCCTCTTTTTTATTATCAAAGGACATATATGAATCTTTTTCAGGCAATTATTCTTGGCATCATTCAGGGGCTGTCGGAATTTCTTCCCATTAGCAGCACTGCGCATTTACGAATTATTCCGGCATTGTTAGGATGGGGAGATCCGGGTGCAGCATTTACTGCCGTTATCCAATTTGGAACTCTTGTGGCTGTCCTTATCTATTTTTATAACGACATCGTGCATATCACAAGTGCTGTAATTAAAGGGATCGCTACTCGAAACTTTTTACACAATCGCGATGCCCAATTAGGGTGGATGATTGCTGCCGGAACCATTCCAATAGTAGTGTTTGGTCTGACTTTTAAACATTCTATCGAAACAAGTTTGCGCTCGCTCTATATCATAAGCGCTTCAATGATTCTGCTGGCAATTGTACTGACTATTGCAGAGATGGTAACAAAAAAGAGAGCTGCTCGCAAAGAAAAATTAAAATCTCTCGACAATCTCTCATGGAAAGAATCTATTGTGATAGGATTATGGCAATCTTTAGCTCTCATTCCCGGCTCTTCTCGCTCTGGAACAACAATCACCGGAGGGTTATTCTTAGGATTAGACCGTGAAACAGCAGCGAGATTTTCATTCCTGCTTTCTCTCCCATCGGTATTCGCGGCTGGAATTCTTGAGCTGGTAAAACAACGTCACGAACTTCTTTCGATCAACATTGGCGCAACCAATCTTATTGTTTCAACAATTGTTTCTGGGATTGTTGGTTACGCTTCCATTGCTTTTTTATTAGACTACTTGAAAAAACATACTACCTATTTATTCATTGTGTATAGGATAATCGTTGGAATTTGTTTACTCTATCTATTAAGTACCGGCGTACTGCAACCATTATAATTTTTCATAGAAAATTTTCACTTTTCATTATTTTATCATATGGATTTCATTAAAGAGTTCTTTTTCAAGCTCAGCAATATCCAAGAGCTAGTAATGTGGGCAGGGTATTTTGGTTTATTCGCCATTATTTTTTCAGAAACAGGGCTTCTGATCGGATTTTTTCTTCCTGGAGATTCACTGCTTTTCACTGCGGGACTTTTTGCCGCAAAAGGAATGTTCAGCATTTATGAACTATGTATTCTTCTTTGCATCGCGGCAATTGTCGGTGATGCAGCCGGCTATTACATCGGAAAAAAAGGTGGGCGGGCACTTTATGCAAGAGAGGATTCCCGCTTCTTTAAAAAGAAACACTTAATAATGACAAAAGCCTTTTACGAAAAATACGGCGGCATTACAATAGTCATGGCGCGGTGGATGCCATTTGCCCGGACTTTTGCGCCTGTCGTTGCGGGAATAGCAGATATGTCGTACGTAAAATTTGCATCGTTTAATATCGTTGGGGGCATTAGCTGGGTTTTGAGTATGCTTCTGGCGGGATATTTTCTTGGGACAGCATTTCCATCGTTAACAAAACATTTGGAAATAGTTATTGTGATCATTGTTTTCATCTCTATCCTTCCGGGAATTATTAAATATTTACATGTGCGGTACGGAAATAAAAAAGCATTACCATAATTTTTTAACTCTTTCCATTGAATATATCCATTGTCTCTTATCTTTGAGTGTGTATGAAGCACTCGCATTCCACTCCGTCAATCCGTTTTCATATTGATCCAATCTTTAAAGAAGAATTAAAAAAACTTCCCTGGCATATTCCCATTTCAACTTGGAAAGAAAATGGCGTTCAAACATTAGACATAAAACGAGGTATTTCCCGCCACACGGTAATTTTTGTAAAATCAGGACGATTCTCCTTCGGCGTTAAAGAGATCAGCGAAGAAATTTCAAAAAAAGAAATTAATAACTACGAACAACTGCTCCTCAGCGGAATCCATACTCTCATTCCGGCAGGTTTCGTTGTGCGCGAAGAAAACCCTATCGCCATTCAAACACCGATCGGTATTCAATATGAAGAAAATTTTGTTTCTCACACCATAACGGTGCTTGTGCAAAAAGTGATTCCTGATTCTCTGCTCTATTCCAGAAATTTTCGAAAAGAAAATCGTCAAATAATTTGGGACGCCATTGTTCGGTTGTTTGTTCAGCTGCACAGCAACGGCATTTACTGGGGAGATGCTTCACTGGCAAATACGCTGATCAAGTTTGAAAAAAGAAAAATTCCTTTCGTTGGAATGAAGACCATTCTCATTGCATATCTCTCCGACGCTGAAACGGTGGAAATTCGTCCCAAGCTTTCAAGATCGATGCGAGAGGCCGATCTTAACTTTTTCTTCGAATCGATGGAGTGGATTATTGAAGATTTGCGTGCCAGCGGCTTTGTCCGCGACGAGATCGCCACGGAAAAAGATAAAGTCTATATAAAAAACCGTTACATACTTCTTTATAAAGTAGAGCAAAAAAAGAAAAAATTTGAACACCAAACCAAGTTTAACATCGACAAATTTCTCGGAAGCATTTTTGATCCCACGTATGTCGATTTATTCCTCAAACATATTGAGGAACACAAGTGGTACATGAGCGAACGTACCCACCATGATGTTTCTTTGGATGTCGCAACACGCAATTGGTACGAAACAATTTTTGTTCCGATGTGTGAACTCTTTCGTTCGGAAGGAATTCTTGACTTATTTAAAGGTAAAACGGCAGCAGAACTGTACATTGAAATTATGACCAATAAATATTTTCTCAGCCAGAGATCGGGAAAAGATGTGGGAATGGTTACTGCGATGCGGGACTATGCGCAACAATTCGGTGCAATTGAAAACGATGATCCATTATTGAAACAAATCACTGATACAATGCTGAAGATTTTGGGTCTAAAAGAAGAAACGATTGAGGAGTAATGTTTCATCTCAATTTTTTTCAAGCTATCTTCTCTTTGCAATTATACTGGAGACAACATGACAACAATAGCCCCCGCAAAAATAAAAGAATTCACCGCTGCAACGCTTGAAAAGATCGCATACGATAGCGTGAAATCAATTCCAACTCGTGAACCAAACGACCGTGTTCGCCTGGGATACAATATGTGGATCTTTCTAAAAGAAAGAAAAGGAACACTGGCACAAGCATTAAAAAATTCCGGTTCAAGAATTCTTGTTTCGGATGAAGATGCTATTGCAACAATTACCCAAGAACTGAAAAAATCCGGTGTTGAAATCTAAAGCACTCACTATAATTCTGCATTTACCATGAAAGAAATTTTAATTCTCGCTAACAATTTAATAATGGCGTTTATTCCGCTGTTTGTAGCGATTGATGTACCCGGTTTAGTCCCCGCTTTCATGGCATTAACGCAGGGAATGACACTTAAAAGCAAACGTCATCTCATTATCGAAGCAACCCTTACAGCGGGCGGCGTAGCATTGATTTTTCTTGTCCTCGGAAAAGTGATTTTTAAATTTCTTGGAATTACAGACAACGATTTTCGTATCGGCGGCGGAATTGTTCTTTTAATTCTTTCTGTTTCCGATCTTCTTTTTTCTAGAGAAACAAAGCGAGAGGAAAATCAATCTATCGGCGTTGTGCCGATTGGAATTCCTCTTATCATGGGGCCGGCAGCATTAACATCCATCATCATTATTGTTGATGCGTATGGGTATTGGATTTCGATGGCTTCGTTGCTGCTCAACTTAATTATTGTTTTGATCACGTTCCGTCACTCCGACGGCATCATTCGCATTATGGGTGAGCCCGGTTCGAGAGCATTCGCAAAAGTGGCTTCGCTTTTTATGGTCGCTATTGCTGTGATGATGATTCGTGTCGGCGTCCAAAATATTATTCGGATGCATTAACTGCGATGCAAACGCCTCTAGTGTATCGCCATCTTCCGGCACAAATATCTTCTCCTGAAAATCCAACGCTTGTGATGCTTCACGGACGCGGTTCCGATGAGAATGATCTATTCGGATTGGCAAACCAGTTTGATAAACGATTAACAATTTACAGCCTTCGTGCGCCATTTGAATTTGATTTTGGCGGTTTCACCTGGTTTGAATTGTTTGACGATGGGACTGTTGATGACAAAAGTTTTGAACAAAGCACCAAAGCCATCGTGCAGTTTCTTTATCAGCTCAAAACACAACAGCTTTATCTTATGGGATTCAGTATGGGTGCTATCATGTCGTATTCTTTAGCACTCGCGCAGCCCGAACTCTGTAACGGTATCATCTGCTGCAGCGGATTTGCACCGTTGCAGCTTGAGCATCAATACAAGCTACAAGAGCTGCTAAATCTTCACATCTTTGCTTCCCATGGAATTAATGATCAACTAATTCCCATTGCTTCAGCACGCAAAACAAAAGAATTGTTGTCCCAATCCAATGCCAACTTTACATACCATGAGTATCCTATGGCGCATCAAATTAACGAGAAGTGTTTGTTAGATATAAAGGAATGGATGGATCAGCGGTTGAAGCAAAATTCTGGTAATCCCCTTTAAAAAACTTCACGCAAAACCACAAAGCGGTTATAAAAATTTCTTTGCGGCTTTGCGTGAACCATCATTCATAAATCACAACGAGTTTTATTTTCTTGCATTACATTTTTGGTGCAGGTCCAATAACAATTTTGAAATTGAATATCGGATTTTGAAATAGACCGTATAACCGTACCCATATCGGCAGAAGTTGTTCGGTTCCTCTTGCTGTTGTTATATCTCCCAAGTCAATGATATTCTCACCCTTCCATCCAAACCAGTCGTGCAAATAATTTTTCACTGCAGATTTTGCAGAAGCATCATTGCCGCTGACGAAGATGTTGTGATCACCCGGCACAAGCAAAGGATTCACCATTAACAAACATGTCAATGTATTGAGCGTTTTTACTACTTTTGCCTCTGGAAATGTTCGTTGAATCAATTCACCCAGCGAATCGGTATTGCAAATCGTCAGCGATGGCGGCATACCTTTCGAGAAATCCAATGGATTAGAAATATCAATAATAATTTTTCCATTAAGATTTTCTTTTCCTGCCGCAGTCAATGCATCTATTGCCCCAATGCCGGATGTACAATTGATGACCACCTCGGCAAATTTTGCTGCTTCATCAAACGTTCCCTGTGAAGCGTTGGCTCCGTTCGATGTTACCCATGCTGCTGCTTTTTCATTTGCTGCAGTTCGCGAACCCATTTTTACTTTGTGTCCGCCGTGCACTAATTTTGTTCCGATCGTATTTCCGACCATTCCCGTTCCTAATACCGCAATATTCATAACAGTTCCTTCTGTAGTTGTGAAAAAAATTGATTTGTTGTACATTGACAGGTATAGTATAGTAAGCCAATTTCCTTTTTACAATAGCTGTCAAAAAGGTAAGTATACACCCTTGGCGACGGCTTCGGCATAAACATTACACTTATCCATCTAAAAAAAATTTACCAGTATGATTATTAAGGGCAAAGAATACGCGTACCGAATGAACGGAAGGATTTATCACTGCGCTATGGATGTAACGATGAGTTTTATCGGCGGCAAGTGGAAGACCGTTGTGTTGTGGTACCTGCGCAATGATGCAAAACGTTTCAGCGAGCTTAAACGTTTAATTCCCGAAATCACGGAAAAGATGCTGTCGGTTCAATTAAAACAATTAGAACAGGACGCTATTGTAGAGCGAACTGTCTATCCACAAGTTCCGCCCAAGGTTGAATATCGGTTAACGAAAACGGGAAAAACGCTGCTGCCGATACTGGAAGAAATTGCTTCCTGGGGATTGAAAAGAGCAGAAACAGAAGCGAAAAAAATTGAAGTGCCATCACGAACGAAAATAAAGAAACAGCATAAAAGTTAGCACGGAATTTATTGTTTAGCGAAAAAAAATCTCCTATCTTCACACATCACTTTTAATGGGTTGCAAATGAGAAACGTCGTTGTTACAGGCATGGGACTTATTTCTCCTCTCGGACTTTCTGTTGAGGAGTCATGGAAAAATGCCATCGCTGGTAGATCAGGAATTACACATGTCACCAGGTTTCCCAAAGAAAAATATCCCACACAAATGGCCGGTGAAGTAAAAGGCTTCGATTCAAAAAAATATTTTGAAGTGAAAGAAGCAAACCGGTACGATCTCTGTATCCAATACGGAGTCGGTGCCGGACTGGATGCTCTTGCCGATTCAGGATTGAAGATCACACCCGAAAATGCTGAGCGTGTCGGCATCATTATCGGTTCCGGTATCGGCGGTCTGCAGGGCATCAGTCAAACAACGGTGGGTTTGGCAAACAGCGGACCTCGTTCTGTCTCGCCGTTTTTTATTACGAGCGTCATCATTAATATGTTGTCAGGCCTGCTCGCTATTCGTACGGGAGCGAAGGGTGTGAATTATGGAGTTGTTTCTGCCTGTGCAACAAGCAACCATGCGATCGCTGATGGATTTCATGCTATTAAGCGTGGTGAAGTTGATGCCATGATTGTCGGCGGTGCAGAAGCATCCGTAACAGAAATCGGATTTGCGGGATTTTGTTCTGCACGAGCAATGTCGAAACGAAACGATGCGCCTGAAAAAGCATCTCGTCCATTCGATAAAGACAGAGACGGTTTTGTGTTAAGCGAAGGGGCAGGAATATTTATTTTAGAAGATGAAGAACATGCGAAGGAGCGCGGTGCAAAAATATACGGCCGGATTCTCGGTGCCGGTATGACCGCCGATGCATTTCACATTACGGCACCGCCGGAAGATGGCGATGGGGCAATGCGTGCAATGAAATTAGCAGTTCAATATTCCGGATTACAACTTGAAGATATCGATTACATCAATGCTCATGGCACTTCAACGGGACTGGGTGATATTGCCGAAACTATTGCCATCAAGCGGTGTTTCAACAAGCACACAAAAAATGTGATGGTGAGTTCTACGAAATCTATGCATGGACATTTACTCGGCGCAGCAGGAGCGATGGAAGCTGTGTTGACAGTATTGGCATTGAAAGAAGGAATCGTCCCGCCGACGATCAATCTGGACAATCCTGATCCGAAATGCGATCTTGATTATGTACCGAATGTTGCACGGAAAAAAGAAATTCGTTATGCACTTTCCAATGGATTTGGATTCGGCGGAACCAATGCAAGTATTTGTTTCGGGAAGGCATAAAACTTATCCACTAATAGCACGAATGAGCACAAATAATTATTTTTATAATTCGTGGACAATGATGTAGAGAAATAAATGAAATCTCGAAAAATAAAAATTGGCCTAGTACAAAATTCGTGTTCGCCAAATCTCTCGGAAAACATGGCGAAAGCGATCAGGGGAATTCGTGAGGCCGCGGCAAAAGGTGCAAACGTGGTCTGCTTACACGAATTATTCCGTACGATGTACTTTTGCGATAAAGAAGATTATGCACCGTTCGAATTAGCAGAGTCCATTCCTGGTCCTTCATCAGAGACATTGCAGCCGCTCGCAAAAGAACTTGGTGTAGTTATCATCGCATCGTTGTTTGAAAAACGTGCTGAAGGCTTGTACCACAACACCGCGGCGGTGATTGATGCTGATGGAACGTATCTTGGCAAGTACCGCAAGATGCATATTCCCGATGATCCTTCGTACTATGAAAAATTTTACTTCACTCCCGGCGATCTCGGATTCAAATCATTCAAAACAAAATTCGGGAAACTTGGCGTACTTATTTGTTGGGATCAGTGGTATCCCGAAGCTGCACGATTGACTGCTCTCGCCGGAGCGGAAATTTTATTTTACCCGACTGCGATTGGTTGGTGGGATGGCGAAGAGGAGAAAGTAAATAAGATTCAGCACGATGCATGGGAAACTATCCAACGCTCACATGCCGTCGCAAATGGAATTCCTGTTGTATCTGTCAACCGTATTGGTAAAGAAGGAAATCAAATTTTCTGGGGCGGCTCGTTCGTTGTAGGAAACCAGGGAGAAATTCTTTATAAAGCATCATCTGACAAAGAAGAAGTTGCCGTTGTTGAAGTTGATCTTGCCCGCACAAACAGCACACGCATTCACTGGCCATTCCTGCGCGACAGACGCATTGACGCGTACGAAAACATCACCAAGAGGTTTATCGATTAATTTATTTTTCACCGCAAAGGCGCGGAGACGCAAAGTAACATTTTTGAATTGTATTTTAAATAGTTCTTTGCGGCTTGGTGTCTTTGCGGTTTATTATGACTATGAAAACACCAAAACAATTAGGATACAGATTTCCTGCCGAATGGGAACCGCAAGTTGCAACATGGCTTTCATGGGCACACAAGTTAGAATCATGGCCCGATAAGTTTGAACCTGTTCCGTACATTTACACAAACATTGTCAAAACAATTGCGCGCTTTCAACATGTCAACATCAATGTCATAGATGATGAGATGTTTGAAGATGTCACATCGCGGCTGACACATGCAGGTGTTCCCAAAGAGCAATTCACCCTTTATAAAATTCCTACGAACGATGCGTGGTGCAGAGACCACGGTCCTACATTTGTCATCAATCCAAAAGCAAAAGATAAAAAAGCCATTGTCGATTGGGGATACAATGCATGGGGAGGAAAATACCCGCCGTTCGACCTAGATGATGTTGTACCGACAAAAATTGCAGAGCATTACAGGGTTCCGGTTTTCTATCCCCGAATTGTAATGGAAGGAGGCGCAATTGACGTCAATGGAAAAGGATGCTTGCTCACAACCAAAGCATGCCTGCTCAATCCAAATCGCAATCCAAGTTTAAATCAAGAACAGATTGAAATCTTTCTGAAAGAATACTACGGCCAAGAAAAAATTCTCTGGCTCAACGACGGTATTGTGGGCGATGATACCGATGGACATATTGATGATCTTGCCCGATTTGTCAACCCTTCGACAATCGTTACATGTGTTGAAGAAGATCCACAAGATGAGAATTATGAAATCCTGCAAGAAAATTTAAAACTGCTCCGCACCCTTACCGATCAAGACAATAAACCATTCACCATTGTCGAATTGCCGATGCCCGGTTACGTTGCGTATGACGGACAACGTTTGCCGGCAAGTTATGCGAACTTCCTTATCGGCAACGGATTCGTTATTGTTCCCGTGTTCAATCATCCAAACGATTTACGCGCACTGAACATTCTTCAACAACAATTTCCAAACCGAAAAGTAATTGGAATCGATTGCGTAGATTTAGTGTGGGGATTAGGAACATTGCACTGCATCAGCCAACAAGAACCCGCTGTTGAATAATCAGATTACAATCATCACCGTCTTGAAAAAAAAATTCATTTGCTGGAATTATTTTGCTCTGAACAACGTTTTATGTGCGTAAGGAGGTGACTAATGAAGTCATGTATTATATGTTTCGTAATGTTCATTGCATTTTCTTTTGCACAAAATAAAACGAAAGGAATGGGGATGGAACAAAAGTTTGAAACTGCCACTCTCGGCGGTGGATGTTTTTGGTGTACGGAAGCAATCTATCAGCAGCTTAATGGGGTGATAAAAGTTGAATCGGGATATTCCGGCGGTACGGTTTCAAATCCATCGTATGAGGAGGTGTGCACAGGTCGAACCAATCATGCCGAGGTTATTCAGGTAACATTCAATCCTGCTGTTCTTTCCTATAAAGAACTGTTGAATGTATTTTTTCACATGCATGATCCCACAACATTGAACCGTCAAGGCGCAGATGTTGGCACACAATACCGTTCTGTAATTTTTTACCGTTCTGAAGAACAAAAAAAGGCTGCCTATGACGTGATAAAAGAAGTTGCTTCCGCAAAGGTATGGGATGACCCGATTGTTACTGAGGTGACTCCATTCAGCAATTTTTATAAGGCAGAAAATTACCATCAAAATTATTACAACGAGCATTCGAACCAACCGTATTGCAGGATGGTTATTAATCCAAAATTGAGTAAATTCAGAAGGGAGTTTAGTTCCAAACTGAAGAAATAACGGAATGAGAATTTATATTTTAAACGACGCATGCACTACGACTTTACCTAATGCAACTGCGTCGTTTTTTATTTGTGCGTGTATTGTCGTATGTACTTCTATACTCTTTGATGGTTGTTTCATTATCCGTCCCGTCGCCGGGGCAAGTTTTGACCGCGAGCAGATTCAAAAAGCACGTGAAGCGAAAACTTTAGAAATAAAATTACAGTCTGCACAACATTTGCAACAGCGTCTTTCCAACGGCGTCCCTTTCGACAATGCCGATATTTCGTTCTACTTCAATCAAGAGATGCTCAACAAAGCGGCAAGTCAATTAGACAGCACCACCGGCTGGTTGGATTCGCTGAACTCTTACTTCATTCGCAATATCCGTGTAACATTGAACAATGGTTCCGCCATTGCCACGATGTCGCTTGCCGTGTACAATTACGAGTACGATGTGAATGTTAATTTGCTTGTGGATTGTTTGCTCTCTTTTAAAGTTGATAACAACGTCGCATCAAACGGACAGGGGAAATTGTACGCACAGTTTGAACCATTCACCATCGTTCCGAATGTCAGCGCCGGAGGATTGCTTTCCACAATGGAAAATGTCATCAGCGATATCGTGGAACTGAAACTTTCAGAAATGAGCCAGCTCTTTCCGCCGATAGAACTGCCGATTGATTTCTCGAATCAATTTCCAATTCAAACAAACACCGTCACTGTCCGAACAGGAATCAACATGGATGTCACGATTCCCGGACAAATGATTCAGTACGGTTTGCAGTTGAAAGAGGTGCTTATCTTTAAAAATACAATGTTTGTGGCGTTGAACGTGACGAAAGTGAACGTTGAAGAATGAAAGTGACTGTTTTATATGTAGGATTCGTTTTGTTTCTTGCCGGTTGTTCATCTTCATCCGCAATTTTTCCGCCGACAGAAGAATCGGCAAAAAAGATTGCTGAGTTAAAACCACGGCTTGATTCTTTGGATGGTGTGCTTTCGCAAAGCACACAACGCTATTCACCGCCATTGAATGTTATTACTCGCTTTCGGACGAACGGTATTAATCGTTTGCTCGATGCGTTTGCACTAAAACGCCTGGATGATATTCATATTAATTTTCTCGCTACGCGTCCGTTATGGAAAGAAGAAAAATCAACATTCGGCATCGCCTTCACAAATTATGTGGATGTTGATACCGGATCGATTGTCGTCGACCTTAAGAAATTTCACATCGTCTCGGCGAACAATAATGTCGTCACGGCCGATATGGAGATTGAAGGAAACGGAAAAATTAAAGTATCCGGAAAATTTGCCGGACTCACCGCCACCGCATCGCCGCAAATTCATTTTTATCTGAACGATAATGTTCAATTTTCCATTTCAACGGCAGACTCACAAACTATTGTTCTTACCCCTCTTCCAAAATTGCTCTTACTGAAAGCACAAATATCAATGCAGATGCTTCAACTTCAGATTCCTTATTACCGCGAGATCGCACTGCAGGCAGCGGAGATTCTCACGCCACTGCGAATTCCTACGGCGCTCAAATCGGAAATTGTTTTTCCGATTCCGGCATCACAGTTCGGCAACCAGAAACTTGAATTCGTTCATCGCACACTGGATTTTTCACGCTACACCGTTTCGGCGAACAATAATTCAATCGAGATAAAAACAAACATTAATTTTGTAAAATGAATTTTGTTTTGTCATGCCAGCGTACGCCGGCATCCATATTTACTGGATTCCTGCTTTCGCAGGAATGACAATCCTCGTTTTTGTACTTTTGGAAAATGATGAACATTTTTTCTAGAAGTGGTCTCAAAAACACTTCCGCATAAGAATTAAGATACAGGCGAGGTGAACAAAACCGAGAAAGTTTTCAAGGTAAAAGTCGTAACGAACAAGCACGCGACGATAATTTTGTAACCACGCA
>JAQUOA010000149.1 GCA_028749215.1 Bacteroidota bacterium | reverse complement strand
TTTCGCTTGGATTAGTTGAAGTGCAGGAATCTCCGTTGTGCATTGCAGGAAATATTCTTCGCGGATTGAACAAACCGTTCGAGTGTTCTGCATTCGGCAAGCAATGCACACCAGATCATCCGCTCGGCGCGCCGATGGTTTCATCCGAAGGTGCATGTGCGGCATACTATAATTATCGGAGAGGGGACAACAATGGCGAAAAACTTTCTCGCAAAGCCGCTAAGGTTTGAAGACGCAATGTTGTATTTAAATTTAAATCATAAAGTCTTTGCTGCTTTGCGACTTTGCGTGAAAAGCGGTCCTTTTAATTTTTACAAATATGAATAACGACATTTCACAAGGCCTCAATTGTCCCGTTCCGATGAGCGATTACTCCACTATTGTGCTGGCGCATGGCGGTGGCGGAAAGATGACTCACCAGCTCATCGAACGAGTCTTTAAAAAATATTTTACCAACGAACATCTCGATCTTCTCCACGACGGCGCGATGGTGCCGGTTAAGGAAGGAAGAATTGCGATGACCACCGATTCGTACGTTGTCAGCCCGATTGTTTTTCCGGGCGGGAACATTGGTGAACTCGCAGTGAACGGCACGGTGAATGACCTTGCCATGTGCGGCGCGCATCCGCAGTATCTAACAGCGTCATTTATTCTGGAAGAAGGATTGGCTCTGGATGAATTGGAACGCATCGTCGCGTCAATGGCAGAAGCTGCAAAAAAAGCCGGCGTTGTTATTGTTACCGGCGATACAAAAGTTGTTCCGCGCGGCAAAGCGGACAAAATTTTCATTACCACATCGGGTGTTGGCACAATTCCAAAAGAAAGAAATATTCATCCCACCCAAATTTCTGTGGGGGATAAAATATTGGTGAGCGGCACTCTTGCCGATCACGGTATGGCGATCATGTCTGTGCGGGAGGGATTGGAATTTGAATCAGAGATTTCTTCAGATACCGCTGCGCTGAATGGATTGGTGGAAGAAATGTATAAAGCTTCTTTACACATTCATTTTCTTCGCGACCCTACACGCGGAGGTTTGGCAAGCACACTCAATGAAATCGCCTCATCTTCCAACAAAGGAATACAAATTGTTGAACAGTCAATTCCGGTGAAGACTTCTGTCCGTTCTGCGTGCGAAATTCTTGGCTTCGATCCTCTCTACGTTGCGAATGAAGGGAAACTGATTGCCATCGTTGCTTCATCCGATGCAGCAAAAATTTTGACGGCGATGAGGAATCATCCTTTTGGAAAAGATTCTGCCATCATCGGTGAAGTGACACAGGCTCATGCAGGAGTTGTAGTGATGCAGACGGCAATCGGAGGAGAGCGAGTGGTGGATATGATTTCCGGCGAACAGCTGCCGAGAATTTGCTGAAGTCGAGCGTCATTCCCGCATGCTTTTGGCAGGAATCTACACAATTCCCCTCTGTGTGCGGACTTGTGTGTGAGCGAGAGGGGTTAGGGGTGTGTCCATTACTTGATTTTGCACAGATGATTTGAATGGTTACAACATTCAATATTCCCGCACGCACAGGGGGTTTTGTTGTGCCTGCCCTGAATTACATAACTTCCTTTGCAAGTCTACTTTATAAATTGTAGTTTTGGGAGAAATTATTCTTACTCATGAGTCCAAAATTGGCTCAGTCGATCTAATCATTAGTTATATTGCAATTCAACTATCAAATCGGAAGGTTTAATAAATGAAAAAAGTTGAGATGGTGAAAGATGCAACCGTTGATATTGGATATGAATTTTATCAAACCATTATAGATTTTGACCATCCAATCCAGATATTTCGTGAAGCATTTCAGAATTCAATTGATGAGAGTGCAACAGAAGTTTATTGCAGAGTTTTTACAGAAAAAACACTTGGTCAAGAAGATCTGTACATTGACATATGGGATAATGGCACTGGATTAAGAAAAGAACACGCAGAATGTTTTTTTGGTTTAGCGAAATCAACAAAAGTTGACAAGAATAAAACCCCATTGGCTGGCAAACTTGGATATAAAGGGCACGGCACAAAGATTTTTTTTCGTTCTGAAAGAATAGAAATATATTCTAAAATGACAAATGGTCAAGTATGGGGTGCAGTATTGGAAGATGCGGTCAAACAAATTCGTGATTCTGGTGGTTTTAAATATTCCGATGTTTTAACTGATAATGAATTAAGTATTTCTTTGCCTAAAGATTTTAAAAGTGGTTTTTATTTACGCATAAAAAATCCAACATATTTTAAAACCCAACATACGCGATTTATGCTTAACCATATGTATCTTCGCGATTATTCAAAATGGTTTACTGTTTTTGGCAATGTTCGCCATAGTTTCGTGAAGCAAGACAGTAAGCCTGTCCTTTTTCTGCAAGGTTTAAATATCGATTATATTAAAACTTCGTATTCAGACTTCAAGACCATTGATCCAATTCCCGAGTTCGTCACTCACTTTAAAGTTGAATTTGAAAAAATCCAAATGGGTCATTACTTCCCTGATGAAAGAGCAACGGATAAGGAAATGGAAAAATATGCAAAGCGTGTTGGGGCAAATAAATCCTACTCCTTATATTATTCCAAGCTGATATTTCAAGATCGCGTGTACCTTGATAGTAACTTATATTTTGATTTTACTATTTTTGTTGAAGGATATGAAACAAAACGCCGTTATGACGTTCTTCTTTCTAGGAAAGGGACATCACCAATTGACAAAAGCTTGCTACATACCGATGGTGAACGGTATGGTTTGTGGGCTTGTAAAGGCGGTGTACCGATTGAAAAAGTAGATGATTGGATTTTTGGCGGAACCGGTGTTGGTACTTATACTTATATGCATGCATTTATCGACTGCAATGCATTTGAACTTACTGGAACACGTGGTTCAATTAGAAATTCCGATCTTGAAATTCAAGAAAAAGTAAAAGACAAGATTAATGGAATACTCTCAGATAAAAAAATTCAAAACGACCTTGCTGAAAGACAAGAATGGCAACAACAGGAACGTACACTTAGGAGCATTGGTGAAGATGAACAAGAACTTAAAAAGAGATTTAGGGAGAGCCAAGGGAAACGTATCATTCAACTTCCTAGTGGACATTCTTTAACCGAACCTACCAAAGGAAAGAGTGGTTATTCAGAATCTGAAACACTAATTCTTCTAATTCAACTAATGACCCACTATCCAAATCTTTTCCCATTTAAACTTCTCGATTATAACACTACAAAAGGTATTGACTTTATTGTTCAAAAAAGTGTAAATCCTTTCTATGTTGAACTCAAAGGCACCCTGCAAAACAAAATCAATCATTCTTTCCGACACATTTATAAATTTGTTTGCTATGATGTTGATTTAAAAGACGGTGATATACTATCTGATATTGAAGATTTAAAAGTTGGATTAAAGATTAATAGAGATGACAAATTTCAGTCTTTAGATGATAACTTTAAAGAAAAAAAATTTACAAGTTATCAATTACAACCAATTAGTTCCGTTATTCAAAGCATGGAAATCGTTGTATTGAAAAAGATTCTCGAAGAAATTGTAGAAGCAAAAATTTCTTGAAAAATAATTTCACAGTGCTCTCAAAGTCTCTTTGGGAACGTTCTTTTAAAAAATAGTTGTCACCAAATTACAAAACAGTCACGACGTTCTAAGCCTTTACAACGCGGGTTGTTTGCCTGCTGAAATGCTTAATACATTGAGAATTTCAGTCGTTACCAACTTAATCAAACCTTAAAAATAAATTAAATGGAGGAAATAATGATATTCAAGAGACTTATTCCTTTTGCAATTCTCTTAGGGCTTCTTTCTTCTTGCACAACAGTTAAACCGCCTGAGAAAAGAAACGTCCCCGAAAATAAAATTGAACAAAGTAAAAGTATCACAAACGAGGAACATTCACTCAAAAGAAAAGTTGCCATTGCCAGGTTTACCAATGAAACAAAATATGGTCAGGGGTTTTTCTATGATAAAAATGAAGATCGCCTTGGAAAACAAGCAATGGATATTTTTTCCGCCAAACTTACCTCAACAAACAAGTTTGTTTTGATAGAAAGAGCAGACTTAGAATTTCTCAACAAAGAAAAAGAGATGTCAAAAATTTCTGAAGCCGGTATTTCTGCGGATTATTTAATTCTTGGATCTGTCACCGAATTTGGAAGAAAATCGACAAGCGATGTTGGTGTATTTAGCAGGACGAAAAAACAAACGGCATACGCAAAAGTAAATGTTAGATTAGTTGAAGTAAAAACCGGGTTAATTATTTATTCCGAAGAAGGTTCAGGAGAAGCATTTTCTGAAGCAGGAACAGTATTAGGAGTTGGTGAAACTGCCGATTATGATGCAACACTTAACGATAAAGTAATTTCTGCTGCAATATCAAAACTTGTTAGTAATATAACAGAAAACTTATCTAATAAACCTTGGCGATCTTACATGCTGTCATTCACTGATGGAAATTATATCATAGCGGGCGGAAAATTACAAGGAATTAAGGAAGGGAATGAATTTTCGGTCTATAAACGAGGTGCAAAAGTCAATAATCCACAAACCGGTACGGCTATCGAACTTCCAGGGAAGTCAGTTGGTAAATTAAAAGTAGTATCAATCGTTCAGGGAGATGTAACTACTGAATTATCAATTTGTTCAGGTGTTGGCGGTGATTTACCGAAAGACAATTTTGGCGATTATTACATTGAAGAAAAATAATTGGAGGTTACAATGAAGCAAATACTCATGGTGCTATTTTTTTCTTTTTCAATCATATCGTGTGGCGGATATAATGAAGGAGTAATCCAAAAATCTGAAAGGGGGCAATTAAAATTTGTTGGTAATGTTCTTCAAGCCTCGGTTTCAATCGATGACGGAGAATCGTTTGTGCTAGATAAAGCTGATGTTGTATATCAAATTAAACCTGGGACACATGTAGTAAAAGTTTATAAAAACAACCAACTCGTTGTCAACAGAAATGTATTCGTCGATAATGGTGTAACAATGGAGATCGAAATACAATGAAAATTAAATTTAGCCTATTACTGGCAATCATAGTCATGCAATTCATAGGGTGTAAGCCGGAGGCCCAATTTTTTTGGGGGAATTATTCCAAGACATTATATGCCTATAAAAAATCTCCCAGTGATAAAACTCTTGCAGACCACAAAAAATCATTAACCGAAATAATATCTGTTTCTTTGAGGAAGAGAAAACCTGTTCCGCCGGGTGTGTATGCTGAATTAGGATTTATCTTTGAAAAAGAAGGGAATAGTAAAGATGGTATGGACAATTTCAATCAAGAAATTATTCTCTATCCTGAATCAAAGGAATTTATTGAAAAATTAGAAAATGGTTTTCAGTCGGGAGAAAATAAATGAAATACATTTTAATAGTACCAATATTTATAACTTTTATTGGTTGTAATCCATCAATTACAAAGGAAGAATTTGCTCCACAAATGTATGTTGAGCATCCCACTTCTATTTTAGTTTTACCACCAATAAATAAATCTACCGCGGCAGATGCTAAAGATTATTATCTAACAACAGTTGCCGAACCTTTGACAAATAGTGGCTATTACGTTTACCCTATTGAAATTGTAAGTGATGTTCTAAAGCAAGAGGGTTTATCAGACACGGAAACAATGTTAAATGTGCCCCCACAAAAATTTCGAGAATTTTTTGGAGCTGATGCTGTCATGTATGTTACAATTCTTAAATGGAATACGTCATATTTAATAGTTTCCGGGAGTGTCACGGTTCAAATTGAATGTGAAATTAAATCAACAAAAACAGGTGCAACAATTTGGTATTATAATGATGAGATTTCAGTTAACACATCCGGCGATAGTGGGAATGCGGGTGGATTAGCCGGTTTGTTAATTCAAGCTGCAACTACAGCAATTAAAACTGCTGCGACGGATTATGTTCCGGTAGCTAAAGATGTTAATACAAAAATTTTATTAGCTATTCCGTTTGGGAAATACAACAAAGAGTTTAATAGAGATATGAAAACAAAAATTGAACTCAAAAAGAAAAGCGAAAAGAAATAATTTTAATATTTTCATCTTGCTCCCAAAGTCTCTTTGGGTGCGTTCATGTAAACAAAGTTCTGTTTTGCATGAATATGAAACTGAGTTCCGCCAAATCAATATTACAAAGCAGAGTTTCGTATCCAGATAAAAATGTTAATAAAGTTGGCTCCATCTTCCTAATCATTGTTTGGCCAGCCTGAATAGGACTTTACATCATGAATCGATACACAGAACCTGATTATAAATCTGCTGCACTGATAACGATTGATATTCAGTCTGATACGCTTGATGGTCAGCCACTAGAAGTTCCAGGCACCTCTGCCATACTTCCAAAAATGTGCATCCTGCTTGGTGAAGCACGCCGTGCCAGATTACATATCATCCATATCGTCCGAATATATAAACGTGATGGTTCTAATGTTGATCTTTGCCGACGTGGTTTTGTCGAAGAAGGGAATGCCATTTTAGCTAAAGATTCACCAGGATGCGAATTGGCTGACGAACTACGTCCATCGAGTGAAACAAAGTTGAATTTCGACTTTCTTTTAGATGGCGGAATCCAAGAACTTCAACCAAAGGAAATGGTGATATATAAACCGCGTTGGGGTGCATTCTATGAAACACCGCTTCATGACTACTTGAAAAAGCAAAATATCTCAACGTTAATATTCACAGGTTGCAATTTCCCCAACTGTCCGCGCACTTCAATTTATGAAGCAAGTGAACGTGATTTTCGCGTAGTGCTGGTCACCGATGCTGTTTCAGGGCTGTACCAACAAGGCATTAAAGAGATGAAAAATATTGGCGTGACTCTTCTTACAACGCAAGAGTTGGTAAACGAATTAAGAAAACTTAACTAAATGTACCGGCTGCCTAACTTGTACACAATCTGATCCGGCAAGCGCTCAAGCTTCAAAGTTTTTATTCTTTTTCATCTGGCCCCCTCGCCTCTTTGGGAGCGTCCATATAAACGAAGTTTTCTGCAACCTCAATCTATGATAATGCCAAAGGTTAGTTCCTTCCATCGTATTTTGACATTCTTTTGACAATTTCATGACAACGTTTTTCTGGGGGTTCCATATGTTGTAATCAAAAGATATGGGACAACACCAAAGGAGAAACAAACATGAAACAGATTACTCACATTCCCGC
>JAQUOA010000148.1 GCA_028749215.1 Bacteroidota bacterium | reverse complement strand
AAGTATATTTTAAAAAATAGTGAGGAATAATGGCAAAAGATCTTTCTAAAATTAAGTACTATAATTCAATTCTCGATGCGATCGGGAATACTCCGCTTATTAAATTGAATAAAATTACCAAAGGACTGAAACCGCAGATTTTTGTAAAGGCAGAGTTTTTAAATCCCGGCGGTTCCGTGAAAGACAGGATCGGAGTCGAAATTATAGAAGACGCTGAACACACAGGAAAATTAAAACCTGGCGGAACAATTGTTGAATCAACTTCCGGAAACACTGGAATGGGTTTGGCGCTGGCGGCAGCAGTAAAAGGATACAAAACTGTTTTCACTATGCCTGACAAAATGAGTCAAGAAAAAGTGAGCAACCTGCGCGCGTTTGGTGCTGAGGTTATTGTCACACCGACCGCAGTCCCGCATGAATCGCCCGAAAGTTACACTGAAGTTGCAAAGAAGCGAGTAAGGGAAACACCGAATTCAATTTTGGCTAATCAGTATGAAAATCCGAAGAATCCTGAAGCACATTATAAAACAACAGGGCCGGAAATTTGGGAACAAACCGGCGGACAGATTGATTATTTTATTTGCGGAATAGGAACCGGCGGAACAATTACCGGTGTGGCGAAATATTTAAAAGAAAAGAACCCGAAAATAAAAGTGATCGGCGTTGATATTAAAGGTTCAATCCTGCATGAATATTTTTATACAAAAAAATATTCCCCGGTTTTCAAGACGTATAAAATTGAAGGTATCGGGCAAGATTACCTTCCGGGTGTTCTCGATTTTTCATACATCGATGAAGTATTGTTGACCGACGATCAGGAATCTTTTTTGACGGCACGAAAAATGACGCGCGAAGAAGGAATGTTTGTCGGCGGTTCATGCGGTTCGGCGGTTGCCGCAGGCTTAGAGTATTGCAAGAAATTAAAGGAAGAAGATGTCGTCGTTATTCTTTTACCGGATGGCGGTTCGCGCTACGTTAGCAAAATGTACGACGATGTGTGGATGCGGGAGAACGGATTCCTGAAGCCGGAACGCATTACGCTTCGGTATATTCTTGAATCGAAATCGGCACAACTGCCAAAACTTATCAGTGCTGCTCCTGCAACAACGGTGCGGCAGGCGCTTCAACTGATTAAGGAACATAATATTTCTCAGCTTCCGGTCATTGATGACAGGACATGCGTCGGGACGGTCACTGAGGCGAACCTGCTTCTTTCCGTGCTTGATGATCCAAAAAAATTCGATACCACCGTGAATAAAATTATGGACTCACCGATGCCTGAAATGTACATGAATGAAGAGATGCAGGCGGCGATAAAACTCTTCACACAAAAAATACCCGCAGTGATTGTGAAAGATGATTCGAAGCCAATCGGTATCGTTACCCGTTTTGATGTTCTTGAATATATGTCTCACTAATTGAATTAGACCTTGCGAAGGTTTGAAACCTTCGTAAGGTAAATCAAAAAATTTCACATCCATGCAGTGGGAAAAAAGTGCGTCAGAGAAATTGGAAGAATTGATACAAGTGGTGCGAGATCCGTTTCGCACCATCATCAAAAGCAATTCGCAGGCCCACGCTGAAAAATATGCGGAGGTGCGCAAAACTCCTCACGTCACATCGAAAGAAGCAGTGCTCGGGTTTTTGCGTGCCCGTTCGCATAAGTTGACTTCCGAAGGAAAAATGATTCTTGACGAGCTTCAATTGACCGAAGACGATTTTAATAATTATCCTAAATCAGAAAGACTACAATGAAATTTTCGACGAAAGCCGTCCACGCCGGACAATCTCCCGATCCTTCCACAGGCGCCGTGATGACGCCTGTTTTTTTGACATCAACCTACGTTCAGGAAGAACTTGGCAAACATAAAGGATATGAATATTCGCGCGTGTCAAACCCCACACGGACGGCACTGGAAAAAAATATTGCTGCACTTGAGAATGCGAACGAAGGAATGGCATTCGCATCGGGCATGGCGGCCATCGATTCGATTTTCCGAATGCTGAATCCCGGCGACCACATCATCGTTTCAAACGATGTGTACGGCGGCACGTACCGCATTGCGAAAATGGTCTTAGAAAATTATGGATTGCAGTTTGATTTCGTGAATACGACAATTCTCGACAATGTCATCAATGCACGAAAGCCAAACACCAAAATGATTTTCGTCGAGACACCGACAAATCCGACAATGGCAATTACTGATTTAAAAGCCATCGCAAAATTTGCCAAATCATTTAAATTGATTTCCGTTGTGGACAATACTTTTGCCACTCCTTATTTGCAGCAGCCAATTGACTTCGGCATCGATGTGGTGATGCACAGCGTCACAAAATATTTAAATGGGCACAGCGATATGCTCGGCGGATTTGTCGCCACCAACAACAAAGATATTGCCGAACGGCTACGGTTCTTTCAAAAAGCTATCGGAGCTATCATGTCTCCGTTCGATGCATGGCTCTGCCTTCGTGGAACGAAGACTCTCGCCGTAAGAATGAGGCAGCATTGTGAAAGTGCAATTATCATTGCAGAATGGTTAACCCACCAGGAAAAAATTGAGAAGGTAAATTACCCTGGTTTGAAGAAACATCCTCAACATGCGCTCGCGAAAAAACAAATGCGAGGATTCGGAGGCATGATTTCGTTTGATCTCGGCAGTTTAGCGAATGCGAAGAGGTTTTTAAAGAATGTAAAACTGTGTTCTCTTGCCGAAAGTCTTGGCGGAGTAGAAACGCTGATCTCCCACCCTGCTTCAATGACCCATGCTTCGGTTCCCAAGGCTGACCGTATTGCCAATGGAGTTACTGACGGCTTGGTAAGAATATCTGTTGGCATTGAAGACGTGGAAGATATTATTGAAGATTTGAAACAGGCGTTAGCAAAGATTTAGTAATAATGTAGGAACGGATGACAATCCGTTCCTGGTATTTTTTAATTAAATCAATCTCTACGGTTCGGTCATGAGACCGAACCTACAAAAGTATAGGAACAGCTGTCGTAGGAACGGTTGAAAAACCGTTCCTATAAAAATTTCCATTTTGCGATACACCAATCACGATCTGATCGACACATTCTCATCTAAAAAAAGTCTCACTGGAAAGTATCAATTGCGCAGTCGCTATATTCGATGCTAACGGAACATTGTGCACGTTGCACACGCGCATTAATCCGTGAATATCCGGATCGTGCGGATGTGCATCAAGAGGATCGGTAATAAAAATAACTGCATCAACTTTTTTATTGGCAACCAAGGCAGCAATCTCAGCATCGCCTCCCATCGGACCTGACATGTAACACTTTACCTTTAGTCCGACTTTTTCTTTAATAAGTTTTCCTGTTGTTTTCGTCGCAATCAATTTATACTTCGACAGCTTTGCTTTATTGTCGTTTACAAATTGCAGGATGTCTGCTTTTTTACCATCGTGAGCAATTAGGGCAATTGTTTTCATAGTTCAACCTTTTTCATAACCTTGTGAAGGTTCTAAACCTTCACAAGGTTCGTGTTTAATGTTTAAGATACAGCAATGCTTTTGCTCTAATCTTCCGAAAGAGATCAATTTCATTTTCCCACAATGATACAATATCATCCACGTTCTTTCCCGACGAAATCATTTCTCTCGGCACCGGTGTTCCCATCAAACGATCGAACCCTTTTTCTTTGAATGAAAATGAATCAGGATACAATTTGTTGATTGCCCAAATCACCGTCAAACCGGTTTTTACTGATTCAAGTTTTTTCCTGTCCGTTACGTGAACAAAAATTCCCCTGCATAGCTCTTCTTTATATTTCGGATTGAAAGCAACAGATGGAATATCGTGAGGTGTAAATTCTATAGGTTCAAATTTTACACCGGAAAGATTTTGTTCATTTAATTCTTTTGCTAATTGTTTTCCGTCGATCCACGGCGCGCCGATATATTCAAACGGCTTGTCTGTTCCTCTTCCTTCGGAAACATTTGTTCCTTCTATCAAGCATGTTCCCGGATAGACTATCGCCGTTAAAACTGATATCATATTTGGCGACGGCTTACGCCACGGAAGTTTTGTATCGTCAAACCACATTGAGCGCTTCCATTGTTCCAATTGAACGATTGTCAGCTTTGGTTTTGGTTTCCCTTTAAACCAGCCGGAAACATTGGAAAGAATTGCAAGCTCTCCGATTGTCATTCCATGGATAATGGGAATTGGAACCCACCACACAAACGATTTCAACGAATCAAGTCGAATCGGTCCCTCAATATTTTCACCCGATATTGGATTCGGACGGTCGAGCACGACAAAGTGAATATTGTTTTCTGCCGCGGCTTCCATGCACAAGAACATTGTGCTGATATAAGTGTAGTACCGAGCTCCAACATCTTGCACATCGAACAAAAGGACGTCGATATTGTTCAACATCTCAGGAGTCGGTTTGTTAATTTTTCCATACAGAGAATAAACCGGAACTCCGGTTGCCAGATCAACAGTGTCACCAACCGTAATTCCATCTGAAGCATCACTGCGAATGCCATGTTCAGGCCCAAACAACGCAACGAGTTTCACGTCGTGACGCTTATGCAAAACATCGGCAAGATGTTTTCCGTTCGAAAGTATTGCCGATTGATTGGTCACCAGCGCAATACGTTTTCCTTTGATCAAATCAAACCGGCTTTCAAGCAACACATCTGCACCAACTTTGACAGGTTTTGTTTTAGCAGCAAGCAGTGAGAGAAATAAAAAAATGACGATCAGCTTTTTCATATTTTATTTTTTACAAGCCCCCACGCCGCAATGGTCATTCCATCCCAAATTGCATTGGTCAAAATTAGATTTTCAATTTCGTCCGGAGTTTTGTATAAAACTTCAATCTCTTCTGTTGCGTCGGGACGCTGAGCAGTTTTTTTCAATTCACGCGCAATAAACACTTTGCACATTTCATCCGTGACACCGTTAAATGGATTGAACTCAGCTACCGGTTGCAATTTTTGCGCAACATATCCGGCCTCTTCTTCCAATTCAAGATGAGCCATTTCTTCGTACGACTTTCCAATCTTTACTCCACCGCACGGGAATTCGATGCTCTCTTTCGCACACAAATAACGATATTGATTGACCAGAATAATTTTCCCGTCATCCATCACCGGAACAATGAGGCTTGAACCTTCGGTGTGGACGTAATGATATTCCCCTGCGATGCCGCCGGGAATTTGAAACTCATCCAAACGATACGTCCACCATGAGTTTTGAGATGCAACTTTTGAACTAATTTTCTTCCAGTGTTTGAGCATAATCATATCGCAAACAAAAACGGTCGGCTATCAACCGACCGTTTTACATCTGTCTGTGTGATAGTTTTTGTTACACCAATTCGCTTTCAGCAAAAAAGAAAGCAATTTCAATCTTCCCATTCTCAACAGAATCAGAACCGTGTACAATATTCTCGCCTTTGTTATTAGCAAATAATTTTCTGATCGTTCCTTCTGCTGCTTCTTTAGGATCGGTAGCACCAATCAATGTACGATAATCTGCAATAGCATTTCCTTTTTGCAGCGCAACCGGAACAACCGGACCTGATGTCATGAACTCTACGAGTGAAGGATAGAACGGGCGTTCTTTATGCACGGCATAAAATGCGCCGGCTTGTTCTTTCGTCAACCGAACTTGTTTGAATCCTAAAACTTTGAATCCTGCTTTTTGAATTCGTGATAACACTTCTCCTTGCAATCCTTTACGGACACAATCAGGTTTCATAATACAGAGCGTTCGTTCTACAGCCATTAGTTTCCCTTTGATAGTTTTTGTTGGTGAATGAGTCCTTACCAAAAAGCTTTCAGCAATCAGCTATCAGAAAAACTGGAAGCTGAAAACCTAGAACTCATTGTTTATTTTTTCTTCTTTTTTGTCGTTTTCTTTTTGACAGAAACTTTTTTCTTCTTGGTTTTTATTGTGGAGGTTGCTTTATATTTTTTTGCCAGCGCATGCTTCATCGTTTCACCAAGCATTGCTGGAGAATCGCAGACATGAATGCCGGCGGAACGCATGGCAGCCATTTTTTCTGCAGCGGTTCCTTTCCCGCCGGAAATAATTGCACCGGCATGGCCCATTCTGCGTCCCGGAGGAGCAGTACGCCCTGCAATAAATCCGACAACCGGTTTGTCGACATTCTTCTTAATAAAAGCCGCCGCTTCTTCTTCGGCACTTCCGCCAATTTCACCGATCATGATGATGGCATCAGTCTTTGGATCTTCATTAAACAATTTTATCGCATCAATAAATTGTGTTCCAATAATCGGATCGCCTCCAATACCGATACATGTTGACTGACCGATACCGCGTTCAGTTAACTGCCAAACAGATTCGTACGTCAATGTTCCACTGCGGGACACAACACCAACGCGCCCAGGTTTGTGAATGAACGCCGGCATAATTCCAACCTTCGCTTCGCCCGGCGTAATTATTCCGGGGCAGTTCGGACCAATTAAGCGCACACCTTTGCGCGAGATATAATTGAATACGTTCACCATATCCTTCACAGGAATTCCTTCTGTGATGCAGACGACAAGTTTAATGCCGCCATCAGCGGCTTCCATAATTGCATCAGCGGCAAACGCTGCGGGGACGTAAATAATCGAAGTGTCAGCTCCCTGTTCTTTCACCGCATCGGCAACGGTGTTAAATACCGGCACAGCACGGTTAAGCGAATCTTTTTCATTTCCTTTGTAGTGTGTGCCACCTTTTCCCGGCGTTACACCGGCAACAACATTTGTTCCATACGCAAGCATTTGAGATGTGTGAAATGTTCCTTCACCTCCCGTAATTCCCTGCACAATGAGTCGAGTTTTTTTATTGACTAAAATTGACATGATTTTTTACCGATGAATAATGAATTATGAATTAATGACTGTTCTCTAAAAAATCTCCAACTTTCAAAATCGTTGCTTCGTCAAACTGCTTCCCAAGCAGTTGAACGCCGATCGGCAAACCATTTTTATCAACACCGGCAGGGACGTTGAGTCCGGGAATACCTGCAAGATTTGCCGACACTGTATAGATGTCGCTTAAATACATTTGCAATGGATCGTCCATCTTCTCTCCCAGTTTGAATGCAGTGGTAGGAGAAATCGGCGTTAGTAAGCAATCAACTTTTTTGAATGCTTCAAAAAAATCATTTTGAATGAGCCGACGAACTTGCTGCGCTTTTCTAT
>JAQUOA010000147.1 GCA_028749215.1 Bacteroidota bacterium | reverse complement strand
AGCAAGCGCGATGAAAATTTTCTGCACCATGACTATCCTTTAGCTGCCGGTAGTGGATGTTTGATTTGTTCCCACATTTTCTTGTAGTCAAAAGCTTTCACATCGTGCATCTTAGAAACGTGGCATCCCTGACAAAACTTTGCGTCATCTTTATGAAGCATTAAACCGGCGGCAACAGCTTTTTCTTTATTTTCGGGTTTGTTGTGAATAGCTTTGTACCCAGATGCCGCACCATGACATTCTTCACACTGCACACCTTTGGTCATGTCAAAAGATTTTTCTGCCGGCTGGCCGTATCCGGTTGTATGACATTCCAAACATTCTTTTGCTTCGGTGGGTGAGCCTTTTATTTCTTTTGCCGTTGCATACTTTGTGGCTTGCTCTGATTTTAAAACTTCAAATGCTTGAGCATGCTTTGAATTTTTCCATACTTCCATTTGTTTACCCTGTTTCGGCAAGTTGTGACAAACGCAAGAATTGACGCCGACATATTTATTTTGTGCAAACGAAATTGCCGAGAATAAAACGACAAGTGAGACAAGGAAAGCTTTTTTCATGACATATCTCCTTTGGAGTATTTTGTTAGGAGTTTTACTTAAATCTGTGAATTATGAGGCAAACGGTATGCCGAAAACTTCTACTGCAAAAATGTTGAAATTTGCATCACGAATACAATTCCTTTCCTATGCTTGGGAAAACCACTGGATTTCCCTTTGCAAAGGTAGGAAGCAACCAGACCATGTTATCCATTACATGTATTTGTTCCATAACTTTTCAATCTAACGGCGTGCAATAATATTCAGACAATAAATAAAAATCAAATTACCTTTTTGTTTTGTTTACGTTCCAATCTCCGAATATAGAGGTAAAGGGAAATTGTGAAGATTGTAATGATCAGGGTTGCAACTCCCAAACCTTTTCGCCTGAAATAATATTCGTCTATGGAGGCTTGTGCCTCGCCTTGGACAATTGAAGCGGCTGTCATTCCCTTCCCAACGACATCATGAAATTTTTGTTCGTTGAAAGAGTGCACCATTGTTCTGGATTGTAATCTTGCCTGACGAACATCGCGCAATTTAAATTTTGCTTCCGAAATTTCCATTCCTCGTTGTTCAGATTCATTCACAAGCATTTCCGCATTCTGCTCCATGAACTCAAGACTATCAATCAAACTTCGCATCGTTTTTGCGACCGCATATCCTTTGACATTTTGGTTTGTTTGATGACAGCGGCTGCACACTGCTTCAGATCCAACGCCAAGCAGTTTATCCGTTGCAGCAACAATTTCATGATTGCTGTGGCATGTTTCGCACTCAGGAAGCTTGCGTTCATCAAATGCTTTTTTGTGAGGGCTTGATGAAAATAAATCTGCATTCAATGCATGACATGTTCCGCAGACCTTTGAAACCGATTCTACTCCCGGCGGCGTTGCGCCATGGTTACCGTGACAATCATTGCAGGCTGGTGCACCGACATCATGTTTTTGAAGCAGAGCTTTTCCATGTTCACTGCGGGCAAATTTTTCATATTGGTCTGTCGGAATTTTGTACTGCTTCATGTACTCTGCATTACTGTGGCACTTTGAGCACGTCGTAGGAATATTGGTGGCATACACCGATGACTTTACATCTTTAATTCCCCGTATGTCATGGCTTCCATGACAGCTTGCGCACTGTGCCGGTTTCGGATCTCCATTTCTATTACGCACACCGTGAACACTGGTACGATATTTATCTAACTGGTCCACCGGCATCGCAGGATTATACGTTTGCATGAATGATGCATTGGCGTGGCACTTCGTACACGTCTTTACAACATTCAACGGAAACACCGGTGACGCAGAATTTTTGACGGAAACGATGCCATGAGAATCATGACACGTTACGCATTGTGTAATGTGTTCTTTTCCTGTCGTGGAAAGTTTGCCGTGCACACTTGATTGAAGTGATTCCCATTGATTCGTCGGAAGCGATGAACCATATTTCTTCATCTTCTCCGGATCGGCATGGCAGTGTGCGCACGTTTTAGAAATGTTATCACCTTTCGGAACACCGATGAATCCTTCTTTCGGATTCATTGCCGCATCCATATCTTCGAGTTTCGAATTCCCGCCGTGACAGTCGGCGCAGGAAATTCCTTTTTTGAAATGGATGTCATGCTTAAATAATTCTGACTGCTTATCTCCCACGGTGTTGGTATGGCAGGAAATGCATTGGTCATCGGCAAGAAGACTTTGGGCCGGAAGAAATATTACCGTACAGAAAAGTCCAAGGTAAAATAATTTTCGTTTCATGCGAGCCATCCAAGTATCGTGAAGAGAATAATGTACATCACCACAAACAGTCCGATGTACGTTACAAAACGGCTCTGTTCGCCTCGTGAACTCTTATAATCCCAAAACGGTACGAGCATCCACAAGAGTCCGGCAGCACCAAACAATAAAATGCCCAACACTTCACCATCAATCACAAATACTTTTGCCGGGATATATTTTAGGGATTGAAACATGAAAAGAAAATACCACTCCGGTTTAATGCCGGCAGGTGCCGATGCAAACGGATCGGCTTTCTTTCCTAATTCCCACGGAAAGAAGACCGCAAGGATCGCCAATAAGTTCAGCACAATAAGCCACAGTGTAAGATCGCGCAGAATAAAATTCGGGAAGAATGGCATGGTCTTTTGTTCTGCATGGGGCTTGTTTTTAAATTCATGCGGTTCACTCATGCCCTGCCGCTGAACGAGAATCAAATGCGTTCCCAGCAAGATGGTGAAGATACCCGGAAGCACGGCAACGTGAAATCCAAAAAGACGGGAAAGTGTTGCACCAGTAACGTTATCGCCGCCGCGCATAAATTCCAAAATCGGTTTTCCAATTACCGGCACGGCGCCGGTAATTTCAGTGCCGACCTTCGTGGCAAAAAATGCCAGCTCATTCCACGGCAGAAGATATCCGGTGAATCCGAATCCCAGCAAAAGGAAAAACATCATCATACCGCTGAGCCAAGTTATCTCACGCGGCTTTCGGTATGCTCTTTCAAAAAAGACACTGAACATGTGCACCAGTGTTGTGAAAATGAAAAGGTTCGCTGTCCAGCTGTGAATCGATCTGATCAGCCACCCAAAGGCGACTTTCGACATGATGAACTGAATGCTTTCGAATGCAAGTTCTTCGCTCCCTTTGTAGTACATCAACAGTAAAATTCCGGTGATTACCTGAATGACAAAAAGGAAAAGGGAGACGCCCCCGAAGTAGTACCATATCGAATGGCGGTGAACGGGGACATATTTCTTCGCCATAAAATTTACAAGGTCTTGAAGCTCTACGCGTTCATCGACCCAGTCGTATATTTTTTTTAGGTATGGTTTCATGATTTTTTCGAAATGGATACCTCCTCTCCTTGCACAACAACTCTATACTCATCCAAAGGACGGGGCGGCGGGCCAGAAACGTTGCGTCCGTTCAAATCATATTTTCCGTTGTGGCATGCGCACCAAATCATTCCATAATCTTTTCGGTACTGGACAGTGCATTCAAGATGTGTGCACGCGGCTGAGAATGCGCGCAGATCGCCGTTGGCAGTACGAATTAAAATCACGGGCTTTGTTCCAAACTTTACAATTTGGCCGCTGTCTTTTTCGATGTCTTTTAAAAGACCGACTTTGACACTTGATACTTCAACTTCATTTTGTTTTGGGGGCTTAAGGTAGGCAAAAATAGGATAGAGAACCGAGACAATCCAGGCAAGGACACTGCCGCCGAGAATAAATTTAAGAAAATCCCTTCTACTCTCGTCGGGATGTTGAACAGGTGTTTCCATATTGGGAAACCTCCAAATTATTTAGGATTATGACATTCGCTGCAATTCATTTCTTTCCATGCATCGCCAATATCAACCGGATGCTGATATTCCACACCGCTCAGAGATAAACGCAATTTATCTTTCTCAAATTGTTGAGACAACAGCGTGTGACACACATTGCACTCTCGTGATAAAACTTTTCCTTCGCTTGATTTATGTTTCCCATCGTGGCATCGGAAACATCCGGGATAGTACAAATGTCCGATGTTATCAGGAAATTTTTTCCAAGACACCTGCATAGCCGGGAAATAGTTCCTGCTGTAAATTTTTTGAAGTTCATCAATAGTTTTTTGTATGGATTCTTTTTTCTGAACAGCGATATCAGGATATTTTGCTTTGTAGTATTCTTCCACTGCCGTTTTGATACTGTCCAGGGCAATATTTTTTGCAGAGTATGGATTGTCGAGCACATTCACCGATAACGCTTTAACATCCGGCAGCTCCGGATCGATCCAGCCTAACGACATGGCCGTGTTCACTGTTTTTGACGGAGGACGATAAATATGCGTCGGACGATTATGGCAGTCGATGCAGTCCATTCTGCGAACTTCTGCTTTATCAAAATCTTCTTTCTTCAAAGGATTTTCATCACTCGTATATACCCGCTCATTGCCGTTAGGGTCTTTTACTTTTACCCATGGAATAGTCTGCCGTGTAGAATCCAATGTTGCATACGTTACCTGATGACCGATGTTCATATGCCAGTGAATTCCCGACGTGGGGCCCGCTTCAATATTCCCTCCGCCGATTTTAATTAACAGATCAAGATCCCATCGGGTATTTTCTTTGTTAGAAAGGAAATATGTATTCTTCAATAATTTTTCGCTGAAGAAATGCTTAGGCCAGTGGCACTGCTCGCATGTTTCCTGCGCCGGGCGCAAGTTGTGGATTGGAGTCGCAATTGGCCGCGAGTATTTGTTGAACGTTACAGAGTATAATTGATAGCTGCCGGATAATTTGGATTTCACAAAATAATCTGCGCCCGATCCTATATGGCACTGCACACATCCGACTTTGGCGTGCGGTGAAAACTGATAGGCGGTGTATTCCGGTTCCATTACAACGTGGCATGTTGTTCCGCAGAATGTATCCGATTCGGTATATTCGTATGCCTGATAACTTGCGAAGCCTGTGCTAATAATTAACGCCAGGGCAACAAAGGCAATGAAACCAAAATTTCTTCTATGTCTCGGATTGTTCAAATCAATCGAAGGTAAATGAGTTGACACATCTCCCGTTCTTAATCGGCGCCGTCGATCAAGAATCATTCCCACCATGATGATGGCAAAACCAACCACCAGAACAAACGGTAAAAGAATAAACGTGATGATGCCCATGTACGGCTTGGAGTGCGTATCAAAAATACCGAGCACCATAAGGAATACGATCAACCCAAAGCTGATGCCGACAAGGGAGGCTCCGATTAAACTTATCGCATTAAAAAAAGAGGGAGGTAAAATTCTTTTTAACATACTTTAATTCTTTTAGATGTAAAATATTTTATAAATCTCTGATTATGCAAGTGTCCATGTGAATGTCGGCGAATCCACCAACCATCAAAATGTTGTCATTGATAACTGAACAACATCGCATATAATATCCAAAGTACAACACTAAATCCAATGGAAACTGCTATCCACCCAAAAATTTTAATTGCCCGAATCACAATTGGAGGATACGGCTCTACAAGATATTTTTCAAGTTCACCGCTTTTCACCATCGCTTCATACTCCGCCGGCTTGTCGCGTTTCAATTCTTCAACAGGCATACGTCCGGTAAAGACAACAAGATCCATCGGAAATTTTTCCGGCCGCAAGTGTGTATTGAAAAAGTGCACGGTAAAAATAAATCCGGTTGCCAGCAGCGCTTCATCGCTGTGAATGATGGTGGCGACATTGATGAACCACCCCGGCAGAATATTCGTAAATAATTCCGGAAACCACAATGTCATTCCGGTCGATCCGATTATAAAAATTCCCCAGAACACCGCAAAGTAATCGAATTTTTCCCAGTAGGTCCATCGGCCGTATTGCGGACGCGGACCTTTTCCGATAAACCATTTTATTGAACCGATCGCTTCGAATAAATCTTTTTTTGTGGGAAGCATGGTGTACGCTCCAAACAGCATGTTCTTCCACGAACCAAATTCTTTTTTCTTTCGGCGGAACAAATCGGTAACGTGGGTAACAAAAACAATTACCATAATGGTTGCGGCAATGCGGTGAATATATCCTGCAACTTCAAAACCGCCGAAGATGCGCGAAAGAATTGACGCCCAGCCGGTGTACGAAAATTTCAATGTCATTCCTGTTAACGCCAGCGAAATGAAACTGACAATCATAGCGATGTGAAGGATGCGATTCAACCGCGAGAAGCGTTGATACTGTCTTTCATCGGCATGTTCCTGCTCAATTTGATCATGCACTTTTCTCATCTGCCACGCACGGGGGAGCCACAACAAGGTGTGAATTCCGCTGAAGAAAAATGTTCCAATCACTAAACCGGTCATTCCCCAAAACACATAAAAGAGGACCGGATATTTTTCGGGATCGTGATGCGTTGCATGCGTGAGATAACCGGCAAATCGTCGGTTTGCCCCCGGATGACATTTCTGGCACGTCTGAACTACATTTTGGCGGCTGAGGTGCGAATTTGGATTAGCGATTGGAAGGATGTCGTGCGCACCATGACAATCATAGCACTTTGCAGTTTTCGTATAGCCCAGCTGCCACACTTTCCCATGATATGTATCAAAATATGTTTTCGTAATCTCTGCATGGCACTTACCGCAGGTCGTAATAATTCCTAGTTTAAATCCTTCGGCATCGGTGCGAATGATTGTGTGAGCGGTATGGCAATCGTTGCACACTGGGAGCGGTTTCCCGGATTTTGACACGAGAACGGAGTGAATACTTTTTTCAAATTGCTCCTGTATTCCGTGATGGCATTTGCCGCATGTAGCCGGAAGATTTTTTCCGTTGACGCTGGAAGTGGAATCGGATTTGGGAAGCTCGCGGTGCGTGGTGTGACAGTCGGTGCATTTTGCTGTTACCGTCAATCCGCTCTTCACCAAACCTTTTCCGTGAATGCTTTCGGTGTAATGTTTGATGATGTCATGTTCTGTCCCGGTATAACGCACAGCCGCCTTTTTTCCTTCTTGATGACATCGTGCACACAACGTCGGAATATTTGTTGCAAAGGTTGGAGAAGAAGGATCAATCTTCCCTTTTACACCATGAGTGCCGTGACACTCTTTGCACGTCGGTGCATTAGGATCGTTCTTGGCAAAAAGTTTTCCGTGAATACTCTTTTGATATTGGTCGCCCACTT
>JAQUOA010000146.1 GCA_028749215.1 Bacteroidota bacterium | reverse complement strand
AAAAGCAACAATCATTAACCGTACTCGTGGATGGCATTACGAATGCGGAGAATATGGGTGTTATTGCAAGAAATTGTGTCTGCTTTGAAGTTGATGCCTTAATTGTTCTGTCAAGCTCGTGCGATCCATATCTGAGGCGTTCGGTAAGAAATTCGATGGGGAATATTTTTCAACTTCCAATTGTGTACGTTTCGGATTTCAAAACTGAAATAGGACGAATGAAAAACGCAGGAATAAAATTATATGCCGCGCATCCTCGCGGTGACAGCAATGATTTACCTGATGTGAAATTCCCGCATAAGACGTGTATCGTTCTCGGTGCGGAAGGTACCGGCATCTCTAACGAAGTTCTTCACCTGTGCGATGAATTTGTTTCAATCCCCATGCGTAAGGGAATTGACTCTCTTAATGTGGCAAGCGCTAGCGCAGTAATGTTGTACGAAGCACGAAAAAATATTTTTTAAACTTTCTTCACACCTATCCCGGGAAGATCGTTCAGCACAAGCTTGCCATCTTTCACCGTTGTTCCTTTAAATGGATCGTTGGTAATTAATAAATTACCATCCAAATCTGCCCAGTCACACATCATCGATAGATGCGACGCTGCGGAAATTGCACACGATGTTTCCGTCATGCAGCCGATCATGATCTTCATGTCGTACGCTTTCGCCAACGTTATCATTTTATGAGCTTCGCGCATGCCGGTACATTTCATTAGCTTAATGACAATGCCGTTGTACGCACCTTTTACTTTTTGCATATCGGCAAGACGCTGACAGCTTTCATCGGCAAGAATGGGCAGCGGACTTCGTTCCATCAGCCATGCGTGATCTTCGTATCGATCTTTCGCCATCGGCTGTTCAACGTACACGACTCCTTTTTCTTTCAACCAATGAATCATGTCAAGCGCATAGCTTCTGTCCTTCCAGCCTTGATTTGGATCTGCGGTGAGCGGAATATCGGTCACAGCTCTGACAGATTCGATCATCTCTTTGTCGTTGTCTTTCCCAAGTTTTACTTTCAGAATTTTAAATCCGACGGCTTCCTTTGTTTTTTCTTTTACAACTTCTGCTTTATCTATGCCGATGGTAAAAGTTGTATTCGGAGTTTTGTCTTTATTAAATCCCCAAATATTATACCACGGCTGATTTAATAATTTTCCAACAAGATCGTGAAGCGCAATATCAACCGCCGCTTTCGCCGCCGTATTATAGAATCGGATGTTGTCAATATCAGTAAGGATAGTTTCGAGATCGAACGGATTGTCGTATTTCGATAGATCGACACGTCCCAAAAATTCCATCACGCTTTCCTGCGAATCACCCAAATATGGCGGCAGCGATGCCTCACCATATCCTACAACTCCGTCGTATTCAATTTCAGTGAGAACGGCGGGTGTAAATGTTCTGCTCGCCTCCGCAACGGTAAATGTGTGCTTTAATTCAAGTCGATATGGACGAAACGATAGCTTCATCTTCTTATTTGAGCCGGAATTGATATTGAACAGCGGCATACCCGGAAGAAAAGAGGAAGCGGCCGCCGTTGCACCGATTGCGGCGATTGATTTTTTAAAAAACGAGCGGCGGGAATCTTTCATAGACATTCCAAATGTTAATGATGATTGCCCAAAAGTATTACAAAAATGAATGTAATCCAAATGCCCATGAAGATAATTCGAAAATGTTTTTGACTTTCTTTTGTAGCATTTGTTCCCTATGTTACACCGCAATTCTTTACCGATCAACTTACAAACGTACGGTTTGCTTATGAGACTCGATAGAATGCTTCAAGCCCTTCTTCCCCACGATGAAATGTTTTTTACATATTATGACAGCCTTGCCAAGACAATTGTAGAAGCTGCCGACGAATTACGGAAGCTGCCATCATTGGCAAAAACTGAACGTGAGCCGGTGGTAAAAAAGATTGAACAGTTTGAGGAAAAAGGTGACTCCATTACTCATGAAATCTTCAACGAGCTAAACCGCACATTTGTCACACCCTTCGATCGTGAAGATATCCATGAACTCGCTTCCGCCATGGACGATGTTCTTGATTACATTGATGGAAGCGCGAAACGTTTCCATTTATACAAAATCAAAAAAAACTATGCGGATATTCAACGACTCACTGAGGTAGTGTATCTTTCGGTTATTGAAATGCAGCGCGGCGTTTCGTTGATTAACAATTTCAAGCATGTTGAAGAGTTCAAAAAAATTCTCCATCAGATAAATCAATACGAAAATGATGCCGATATGATTTTTGATCAGGCAATCGCCGATCTGTTTGACAACGAAGCAAATCCCATTGAACTGATTAAAACAAAAGAAGTGCTGGTGAGTTTAGAAACTGCCACCGATAAATGTGAAGACGTTGCTAACGTCCTTGAAACCCTTCTCATCAAACACGCATAACACTCATGTTCGCACTTGTTCTGTTCATCATTTTTGTTGCTCTGATTTTTGATTTCCTCAACGGTTTTCATGATTCAGCCAATTCTATTGCCACAATTGTTTCCACCCGTGTGCTTACACCGCGCAAAGCGGTAATGTGGGCGGCATTCTTCAATCTTGTTGCTGCATTTCTATTCGATGTGCATGTTGCAAAAACAATTGGCAAAGGATTGATTGACATTACGCTTGTTGATGAATGGGTAATTCTCGGCGGATTGCTTGGTGCTATAGTATGGAATATCATCACGTGGTACTTCGGCATACCAACAAGTTCTTCGCATGCTCTTATTGGAGGGTACGCCGGCGCTGCCGTTGCAAAATCAGGATTTCATGCGGTCATTTACAGCGGATGGACGAACACGTTAATTTTTATTGTCGTAGCACCGGTGATGGGAATGGTGATGGCCTTTCTCATCATGGCAATTATGATGTGGATTTTTCATAAGCGTTCAACAACAACGAAAGTGAATATTTTATTTCGGCGGCTCCAACTTGTATCGGCTGCGTTTTATAGTCTCGGTCATGGAACCAATGATGCCCAAAAAACGATGGGTATCATTACGTCGCTGCTCGTCACGACAACAGCGATGAATGGAGCAAACCTCCCTGAATTTTTCAGAGTACAAACATTTGCCGTTCCTACTTGGGTAATCCTTTCGTCGCACGCTGCCATTGCTCTGGGTACACTGTTCGGCGGATGGCGAATTGTAAAAACAATGGGACAAAAAATTACGAAGTTAAAACCGGCCGGCGGATTTGCTGCTGAAACTGCCGGTGCAATTACGCTTCTTGTAACAGCATTCAGCGGAATTGCCGTAAGCACGACGCACGTAATCAGCGGCGCCATTATGGGCGTCGGTTCAACACAACGCGCATCGGCAGTACGTTGGGGACTAGCAGGTAATATTGTGACAGCATGGATATTGACAATTCCCGCTTCAGCGGTAATTGGTGTTTTGAGTTATTGGTTTGTACGCCTTTTTGCTTAAAAAAATTACACCAGTCACATTCTCTTCTTTAACCTTCTTCGTTCACCACACCAAACTTTTAAACTACCGCAATGTAGATTATTGTCTCGGTTTTACTCTTTTTGTCGGCTTTGCTTCAAGAGGATTTTCGGGCCAATAATGTTTCGGATATTGCCCGCGCATATCTTTACGAACTTCAACATACGCATTCTTCCAAAAGCTCGGCAAATCTTGAGTCACCGCTAAAGGGCGATGTGCAGGAGAAAGAAGGTGCAATAAAACTTTTACTTTTCCTCCGGCAACAGTTGGTGTATTAACCTCTCCAAACATTTCCTGTAAACGTACGGCAAGAACGGGTTGTGCGTTTGAATAGTCAATTGGAATGCGGGAGCCGGTAGGGACTGTAAGATGCGTGGGGGCAAGCTGGTCAAGCTCGCGCAATTGTTCATATGTGAAGAGCGCGCGGATAATAGTCGTAAGATCTAGTTTCTGCAATTGCGCCTGCCGCGTGATGCCGACAAGATATGGTGCAAGCCATTCATCAAGAGTTGAAAGTAAATGCTCATTGCTCAAATTTGGTACATTTGGTTTTGCAATTTTCTGTAAACGCAACCACTCACTTCGTTTTTGAAGTAGTAATACTTCTTTATTCCAGGGTAATACATCAAGTCCAATGGCGTTAATTGTCTCAATCATAATGGAGCAAAAGATATTTGCATCAGCTTCAAACATTTGCTCTGAAAGCTCAACTGCGCCGAATCGGGTGACACGGCGGGCAATTACTGCTTCTTGTTTTTTATCCCATCGGACTTCTTCCGTAGTAATAATCTGGTCTGCAAATGCTTTCCTTATCTCTCCTTCAGTCAATGGAGCCGCAAGAAAAATACGCACCTCATTCCCGACACCATCAACGTCGCCGACAGCAAGATATTCTTCCCTGGAAAGCATACTTCTCTTCGGTAATACGCCCATCGCATTTCCTGCAAGTTGATATTTTTCTCCGTCTCCGCTTCGTCGTTTGGCAACACGTTCGGGGTAAGCGAGAGCAAGGAGAATTCCGAGAGAATCTTTTTTAAAATTCTTTTCGCTGGTGTTGATCATTTGTCGTAATCGCTTTGTTTGAGCAACGATTCTTTGATGTGCAAAACTATCACTCCCTTTTCCAGTCCGGAGAAGTTCCCATCGCGAGGAAAGATCTATATCATCCGTACCTCGTAAAAGATCCCTTTCCTCAAGCAGTGCAGCAACATCGCATGCTAACGCTCCTACACCTATTTCTTGACCTCGAAGAATCATGTTGGCAAGACGAGGGTGAACCGGCAGCATCGCCATTTCCTTTCCGTGCTCAGTTAATTTTCCATTTTCTTTTATAGCACCAAGACTCACGAGCAATTCCCTTGCATGCTGAAGATGAGCCGACGGTAATGGATCCAAAAATCTCAGATTTTTTCCATCAATATCTCCCCATTGTGCAAGTTCCATTGCTAATGGAGCAAGATCGGCGGTAAGAATTTCTGCAGGAGCGAATTGCGAAAGCTGTACAGTTTGATTTTCATCCCACAACCGGTAACATACGCCGGGCTGCTGCCTGCCGGCACGCCCGCGTCGCTGATCGGCAGATGCACGAGATACTTTCATGGTAACCAATCCGGACATCCCTCGACGGGGCTCAAACTTCGGACTTCGTGAATACCCGGAATCAATGACAATCCGCACTCCATCAATTGTCAAGCTGGTTTCTGCAATACTTGTTGATAAAATAATTTTCCGTTTTCCGTGAGAAGCAGGAGAAAGAGCCGCTTGTTGCTGGTCTGATGACGCATCACCAAAAAGTGAATGGACGACACTATTTGGCGAAATTTCTTTTTCGTAAAGAAGCGATTGAACTTTTCGAATCTCCCGCTGTCCGGGGAGAAACACCAAAACATCTCCCTGTTCTTCACGAAGTGCCGTTAAAATTGTGGAGACGACAAGTGGTTCAATGGATCCTTCAACTCGATATGAAATGTATTTTGTTTGAACAGGGAATGTTCTCCCTTCACTTTTTATTACAGGCGCATTGCCAAGTAATGCGGATACAGATAGTCCATCCAAGGTTGCCGACATGACAAGGATGCGCAGATCATTTCTAAGATGTTCCTGCACATCCAGCGTTAATGCCAAACCAAGATCGGCATGGATACTTCGTTCGTGAAACTCATCAAAAATGACAATGCCGATTCCCGGGAGCGACGCATCGTCTTGAAGCATTCGTGTTAAAATTCCTTCGGTCACAACTTCAATCCGCGTTTGTCTTCCGATCCGACTGTCACCACGAATGCGATATCCAACCGTACTTCCCACGGATTCCTTTAACTGCTGTGCCATATAGATCGAAGCACGTTGCGCTGCAAGCCGGCGCGGTTCGAGCATAATAATTTTTTTTCCGGTAAGCCAAGTCTCATTAAGCAACGAGAGAGGAACGCGTGTTGTTTTCCCTGCACCCGGCTCTGCGGAAAGAACAACATTGCGAGCTCGTTCAAAAGCTGAACGAAGTTCCGGAAGGACTATGTCAATTGGCAACTGATTCACAGCAAAAGATATTAAGGAAAGACGACAATAAAAAATCCTGCGTGAAGCAGGATTTTTTTATCATAGATAGAATGTGGCATTCGATTTAAGTAACGTTGTAATTCATCTCGCGGAGTTTTGCAGTTACACGTTCACGTTGGTCCCCTTGGATTTCAATTGTTCTTTCCTTTACCGTGCCGCCGGCGCCGCAATGCTGTTTCAATACACGAGCAAGATCTTCCATTGTCATAGGATTGTGCTGCAAACCTGAAACAATCGTGACACTTTTCCCTTTTCTTCCTTTCGTATCAAGAAAAACGCGAACAGATTCTCCTTTTCCATCATGTTTAAATTTTGGGAAAGAAGTCGGCGATTGTATCTTACGCTGTTCTGAATCCGGAAGAAGTTTGGACAAATCCGAAAGAGATTGTAATTTCATAGTACTCTACGATTTAAGTAAACAAAAAAATCCTGAATCACAGGACTTTTTTGCCACGATTTTATACTAATGCAAATTATTTGATTGTTCTACTACCAGCTGAACTTCAAAGTTTTCGCAGTCCCGCTCAGTCCGGGATATATTTTTGCACCAGTTTTGGGATCAATATAGGTAAACAATTCGGATTGATAGGCACGATTCATACCATAGGCTGTGATATACAAAGGTGCACCCGAAACAAGTCCGGCATGAGTAAGCGTTGTTTTATTAACGACAAGTGTAAATGTTGTTGTATCTTGATTCACTAAAGCTGTCGCCAAGTAGGAATAGTTATTTGATGTAACCTTATTGGAGTCGGAAGAAAAGAAGAAATAGACAGAACGATTACCATTTCCGTTTAAGGAGATATTGCCTTTAAATCCAATTGTTGTGCTGTCGCCGCTGGCCATGGTATCGAGAAATGTAACGGTGAAATTTGTTATTTGAAAAAGTGTGGGATTCGAATACATTGTTCCATTCCCAACAAATTGAAGGCCGGGATTCTTTGCTGTGCTAAATCCTAGTTTAGAAAAAACAACAGTATATGTTCCTGAAACAACGCTGTCAATTTGCCAATGCCCCGTGCTGTCTGAAGTATCAGCCTTTGATACAAAACCTTCAAGAGAAGAAATAACCCCCCTCCTATCCAGCAGGAATGTGTTGGCTGTATCTTTCAAAAAAACATACCCGCCGATGGATCCAACTTTATCCGGTCCACCTGCACCGCGGAGTCCTGTAGCACCATCGGCACCGTTATCGCCCTTACATCCTATAA
>JAQUOA010000145.1 GCA_028749215.1 Bacteroidota bacterium | reverse complement strand
GAAAAATTTGTGAACGATGCAATGTCAGAAAAGAATACGGTCAATTCTTTTTTCTCGCCCCCGAGCTGAAGTTTTTCGGGGTGAGCTATGAGCTCGTTAACGACGGATGGATTGAGATATTGACTGAACATTCCTTTGATCATCGTTTTCTGTTTGCGTTCGGTCAGATATTGGTAGACGGCGCTTCCAACATAGTTTAATGCCACCGCGGCAATTGGCGCCACGACCGGAAAGACAAGATTAGATTTTGCAAAGAGAATGTACGATAATTCCAAAATGCCGTATATGAATCCTGCCGCAATAATGACGGCGGCAATTTCAACAATAAAAGCGTACGACGTTTTGATTGTTTTGAATTCTGTGACAATGACAAATGTCAGCAAGGAAAGGAGAAGAATGTACAACGCTTCGTACCAGTCGGAAAGCTTATACAAAAAATTGTGATGGAGAAGCGTCTGCAGTGCGTTGGCGTGAAGTTCAACGCCGTACATTTGGTTGTGCTCGGCGGCTTCATTTTCTGCTACCGGAACATTGAACAGATCTTTTGATTCTGAAAAATAGGGGCCGATCAGCACAATTTTATTTTTGAACACGCCGGTATTCAACAGACCGTAATCAGGATCGTCGAACGTGTTGATAGAAGTTTTTAATTCATGCTCTTCTATTGTTTCGAAATCTTTGTCATCCAGTATATCGACGATGTCATATGATTTGAATGTCTTTCCTGCCGGACCGTAGTAGTTGATTAACATTGACACGTCATCCCACCGCGGAACACGAAGTCCGTTGATGGTAAAACTTCCGGAATCATCTTTGGCATATGTTGTTGACGGCAAGCCTTGTGCTTTATTGAGCAACGCGAAAGAAAATGAAGGAATGTACCTTTCTTGCCCCGGCATTTTAGCGAACGGCATGTACCGCCGGTAAATTCCGTCAACGTCATTAGGGACGAACACATTCCCTACGGAACTATCTGCCGAATAAAAAATAGAATGGAAATTTTCTTCTTGACGCTGCACCGTTGCATCGTCACTGCGGATATCGGTCTTACCGGCAATGACAACGTTGCGATACTGCTGAATGGTTCTGTAGAGTTCATCATCATGGTGAGGCCCGTGTGTATCAGGCTGTTCGAATGTTATATCAATGCCAATCGCTTTTGCTCCCGCACGATTGAGATTGCGAATAACCCGGGCGTAGTAACTTCGAGGAAAAGGAAAGCGATCGGGAACCGATGTTTCGGATTTATCCGAAATGGAAATGATGATGACGTCTAAAGAATCTTTGGAATACGAAAGAGGTCCGCGTTTTGCAAAAGCACGGTCAATAAATGAAAGGCGAATCCTGTCGAAGAAACCAAAATTGAATACCGCATCCTGAACAAATATCATCACCCCGACGGCGATGGATGTACTTAAGAATAATCGGTACATCCATTGGCGGCCTGCGCCTTTGGCAGATGAAGTTTTCATGCTAGAAATCTATGCGGTAGAGAAGGCTGATGTACGAATCGTTCTTGCTTGTTTGAGTCGTGACTGCTGATGAAGAGTTTGCAATAAATTGAAATTGCAACGCAGCCAGCTGATGATCGGTAATATTGTATTGCAATCCTGTTTCGAATAATGTTCGCGCAAAGTCGCCGAATGTCGGCGCCAATGTCGCGGTGAGCCGCAGAATATCTTCGTATAATTTATACCGTCCGCCAAGGGTCAGTGTTTGGTAGCTCAAGGAGGTTTCGGAAATCATTCCAGAAGTATCCGACTGCGGGTACTTCAATCCACTGAGAGAGATTCCCAGCGTGCTTTCAAGTTTAGCGGTGTGAGTTGTCGTAATCAATAAAAAGGTATTGTAGGTTGAAATATTCTGTTGTTTTGGAGTCAAATCGGTTTTATTGGAAATATCAAAATTAAATGTCAGGCTGTGCTGTCCGACGTAAGAAAAATCGTAGGTGCTTTGGAAATAAAAACGATTGGTGTTGTCGTTCATTGCTCGCAGCGCAATTTGTTTCGCTAATTGCTTTGATGCGCTGGTAGAATCAACTCCGGTCGTGTCAAAAGGATTGATTGGATTTGAATTTGTGTTGTAGCCGTATCCGATGGTAATATTTGGATAATCACGCGACGGGAAATAAGAGATTGACGAGTTGATGGTTTTATACGTTGTCGTTGCAATTTCGTAACCGGATGTATTATTTTCCAATTGCTCTACACTTGCGCTCAGAAACAATTTATTCTCGAGCAGCCGCAGGCGATCCATGACATTGAACCCGCGAATATCCTTCCTGATTGTCGTTGCTCCGGCTGAGGTATAATCTTTTCCGTGGAAAATATATGAACCTTTTAAATAATTGCCGAAGTAGTTGAATGATAAGCCTGTTTCATACACCAATGATGTTGCTCCCGCAGGATTGACCGGAATAAGATTTTCATTTGCGATAATTACCTTGGAGAGAATCGGCAAGTATTTCTTTAATTGGTCGCCGTCTTCCTGCGAAAACTTTTTTCGAGCAACGGCAGAGTCAATGCTGTCTCTGCTGAATTCCGGCGATGAGATATCGACATTGTTCAAGCTCAGTGCGGTCTGAGCCGTGAACTCTATCCGATGGTTATCGACCGCAAACATTAGATCAGAACCAAACACTGCGTTTTGCTGGGGACGAACAACGATTGGTTTACCGGCGTCGAAATCATCTTTAGCATTCATGTACGTGAAACCCCATTGGAACGATTCGCCTTTGCCAAAACTTGGACGGACAACATTCATTGTACGTTTTAACGTCTGCGGAGTTGAATTGATTTCAACGTACCGCGATACTTCTCCCGTTGCAGCATTCACGTTAAAAAATCCCAGCAGAAGATCGCCGGTGATTCCCCGAATGCGCCGCCCGTCCATGATAACGTACGGAAAACGGGGATAGGCGTCGCCGATTCCAAGTTTCGCATACCGTGCATCAAGCCCTAAGAAATATCTGTTCTGCGGCTGGTTCTCTGGTTTTTCTTCCGATGACAACGAAAGATTTGCCGTTGCCTTCAAAAAATCTAAATACGAACCATTCGTGCGCACATCAAGCCGGTTATATGTTTTTCCTTCACCCTTAATACTTTCTGTGCGCGATTCTGCTTGTGCATTTCCGTTTACCTGAAATGATTGTTGTATCGCCTCGGCCTGCTGCGGTGTGATGACGGCGAACCCGCGCTTAAGTGTGTAGGAAGCTCTGCCGGCAGTATCAAATGTTTGTATCTCAAGTGATGCCGTTCCTTTTGCTGCCTCTGCCGGAATTGCTTCCGGAGGAACGATGAGAAGATCGTCGAACAAGACCGCCTTGCTTGAAAGATCAATTCCGTTTAAAATAATTTTTGTTTTTGCACGATCAACAGATTCATCCGCGTAGACAAATGAGATGGAAATGTACGTTTCGCCGGGCTGAATCTGTGCTCCTTCTTCAGGTGACAGCACAATAATTTCTGAAGCGGCCTGCTCTTTCACATCCACGATGATTCGCGCCGGGGCAACTTCCGGATTTTCGATGGGGAATGTTTCAATGGTATTATTTTGTGTCAGGGCAATGACATACAGTTCAATGAAAGGGGGCGCTACTTCATTCGCTGGAATTTCAGCGAAGGCAGAATCACGGACAATTTGCATTTCAAGTGATCGAAATTCTGATTGGCCAAACTGCCGGTACATCAATGACACACGGTTGAGTTCGGATGATTGTTTAATTTCAACGGCAACGGTAAGTTTTTGTTGTTCCGTAATCCGTACCGGACGAATGGCGCGGATGTACGTATTGATTTGAGCGTTCGAAGGTGAGAACGAAAACAGCAGTGCGCCCATAATACCGAATGACAACCGAGTGTTTAGATTCATTGGGAGTACGCGTGATGGTGAAAAGAAATCGCCTGCAATCTATTAAATAGCCGATAGATTTGCAAGCGATTATGATGGGTGACAATGCCTGTTTTGTCTCTGTTGAATTTACTGATGCTGCTATTTGTATTCGATCGTCAATATCTTCTTTTTGCCGCTTGGGTCAGTGAATTCAATCTTTAATTCATTCTTTTGTGCCGCCTGAATCGGAAACACATTCGGATTTGATTCTGCCGAGTGCGTGGGCGATGTGAATTTTGAACCATCGCTAAGTTTCAACTCGGCATAGCCTTGAATCGACGGCGCAGAAACATCAGCCGCCGGAACCGTAAACTTTGTCGCTCTATCGTTCAGCTTTGCTTTTACAGATTTGAATCCTTGGTCTCCTTTAGCCTGGTAGAAGAGCGTGAAATCTGTCGCAATCTTTTTTAATGAATCTAGCGGAATGGAAGACTGTATAAGTTCAACCGTAATTGGCATTTCTTGATGCTCACGTGAGATAGGCGCATTCATCGTCAAGCCGATGGTGATTCCCGAAGAAGAGGTAGCGGATGAATCTTTTGGCAAATTGGATCCTTCCAATTTACTGCTGTCCGGTGCATTCTCTTTCAGCAATCGCTTATCTTCAGGGCTCGAGTCTTCAACCCTGATTGTTCCGTTGGAAAATGAGTATGCTGTCTGTCCACCGGTAACTTTTGTTGTGAAGTGTGAAAGCAAATTTTGGTAGTCAACAGTACCGTTGCCAAGAATCAATACGTCGTTGCTGTCTCGTCCGGCAAGAAGTAAACCTCCGGTACCGCGGATAGATGCCACTGAGGTTGGCGTTGAAAATTCAAATTTTTCATTCGGGCGTTTTTTTACATCAAATCCGAGACCGCCGCGTTCGATGTACACATTTTTAGAAAACTCGCGTTTGGCAATTTCGCCGCTGATCGTGACTTCGGATTTTTCCTGCACGCGCAGAACGGAATTTTCCAGAAATTTTACGATGGCGAATGAGTTTTCTTGCGTTCGAACAATGTCACCGGAGAGCAGAGGAGTGGCAGGTTTGGCTTTTGACCAATCTTTGCTTTCTGTTTTATAGTCCACTTCGCCGACCGGTTTAAAAATTGCGGCCACAGCTTTTTTCTTTTGCGCAGGCGAAAAAGTTACCAGTATTATCAGAGCACATGCACATAAGATTTTCGATGTCGAGGTCATAATAGTTCCTTTCATATCAGTTCTCTCCGAGATGAACCGAAATGACGTGATCTTTGTTTTTGGTCAACAGCTGTTGCAAGTCTTGCGGACTGATGTGCATTCCATTCAGCGTAATGCCGTTGGTGTTGAGTATCAAATTTTGATCTTCGATTAGATTGAAGATGCTTTGGTAATCGCCGCTGCTCAACAGTGCCTGTAATAAATTGATAACGGCTTGTCCTTGTGGATCAGCGATGACGAATGAACGAATAGTTCGTATCGGGTCTACATCAATACCCAATGTTGTGACAATTCCATCTAACACAACAACGTACATTTTTCCTCGTTCAAGCTGACGCGGGCCCCGCAAAAACTCAACTCCAGGTCTGCTCGTTGGTGACTGGGGATATGTGAATGATGTCAAATTTCCGGAAAGACGTCGGTCTATTTTTATCTGCAAATACGGATCTGAGGCAGCAATAGCATCTTCTAAAGACTGATGCTCGGGACGTTTCTCATACACTGATAAGAGAGCAAAGCGAGTGTCATACGTCCATTGAAATTGCGGGAATGGTGTTGGATATACGTATCCGTTGCTGAACGGAACATCCAGCATGGCAGTCGTTGGGTTTGTAATAGAAGCTGTTTCTGTGAATTCTAATGGAGCAGAGGCTATGCTTTTCCCACTATCTGAGACAACAGTAATGGAAACGAAAATTTCATAAAACCCAGACGGCACTCGCCCGCCGCTTGTCGGATCCAATACTTTATCTTTAAGTTTTTTCTTCAGTTCCTCATTCACATTTATATTAAAATGAATCCCTGAACTGGGGTTATCGGCATCTTTCGCGGTAAAAATTCTTCCCGCTCTGGGAATGAGAAATGGTACGGTAGTATGAGCCTCAACAATAAGATCATGTCGTTGATCTTCCTCCAATGTTACCCATCCCTTGACACTCATATTGATCATGAGTGGATTCCCTTTTATATTTTTGAATTCAACATTGAACGTAGACGAAGGAATGTCCTTAATTTTCTCTGCTAATGGATCGACCAGCGTTGCCGCATTGATTATGTCTGCCTGAGTAAAATGGTAATTTATCAAAACATAATCATTTTGAATTGATTGCGCTCGGCTGAAATTATTGAGTGTCAATAGAACTACAGCAACAGCAAGTAGGTGTTTCATGGATGATCTCCTAAAAATTCTATAAGTAAAATATTCTTTTCTACATTCCGCACTGTGTTGAATATCACCAAACGCTGAGACTTTCGGAATCCTTTATCCAAAGATATCATTATAGAGCACAAATGCCATAAAGCTCAGCAGGATAATCATGCCGACTTGTTGAATTCGAATTTGCACAAGATGCGGAAGAGGTTTTCGTACGATAGCTTCATAGATGAGAACGATTAAATGTCCGCCGTCTAATGCGGGGAAGGGAAGAATATTCATGACGGCAAGACTAATACTGAGCAAGGCCATGAAGGCGAGGAAGCTTAAGATGCCAATTTCGGCGCTTCGTGTAGCAATTTGAGCAATCTTTATCGGTCCGCCGACTGATTTGGAAAAATCTGCCTTGCCGACAATCAATTGCCAAATTGACCGGGCAAACAACACCGTAGCACCGACTGTTTGTTTTACTCCTTTTGGAAATGATTCAAACAAACCGTACTTCACAATTAATGTCGGGCCGGTGTAACGAGCCCCAACACCAATGCCGATCAATCCTTCAGACGATGGGGTGACAGGAATAGTTCTCAACTCCTTATCGCGGCGGATGACCAATGTGACTTCTTTTGACGGATTGGCGTGAATAATTTTTATGACATGATCTTGATTAAAAACTTTTTGTCCGTTGATGGAGATGATCACATCGTTGGAAAGGAATCCTGCTTTTTCTGCCGGCTTTCCGTGAATCACATTGTTGATCAATGCTTCGGTATTGCTTGGAATAAGTCCGAACGATTCTTCCGAAATATCAGGAATCATAGACCGAGGTATCGTGAGAGTTTCTTGATTTCCGCTCCGTTCAATTTTCATTGCAAGATCTTTTCCGATCTCATCAAAATAAATTGTGGTTTGAATGCTCTCCCAATGGTCGATCGGTCTATTGTTGATGGAAAGAATTTTGTCGCCTGTATGTAATCCTGCTTTTTCTGCGGGAGAATCTTTCATCACGGCGCC
>JAQUOA010000144.1 GCA_028749215.1 Bacteroidota bacterium | reverse complement strand
ACAGCTACCGCTTGAAACAAATCGATCGTGACGGAAAGTTTACGTACAGTAATGCTATTGAAGTTCACATCAGCGCAGTGGCAGAAGCGTATGAGCTTGCGCAAAACTATCCGAATCCGTTTAACCCTGCAACCACCATTCGCTTCACGGTAAAGATAATGGAACGCGCATCGGTAAGAGTTTTTGATGTAACAGGGCGCGAAGTAGCAACGCTGTTTGATAATGTTGCTCAACCAGGAGACGTGTACAGTGTGCAATTCAACGCTGCATCACTTTCCAGCGGAATATATTTTTATGTTTTGCAGACGCCGACATTTCGCAGTGTAAAGAAGATGCAGATGTTGAAATAATAATCAAGAGAATTCACCGCAGAGAGCGCAAAGAATTTTTTGCAGGGACGGATTCTAATCTGTGGCTTTTTTGTTTGTGAGCCTTTTGGAAAATTCAGTAAGATGACCGGCACCTTAAAGGTGTCGGTCATCTTTAAAGTTCAAAAAGCACAGAAGTTTATTCCGTGCTTTTTTTATTCGGTGTCGCGATGAGCGAAGCGGGCTTGAATTCTATGAACCTTCAATAATGCAATTACTTAAAATTTTTCTGCGGAGGCGTTTGGTTGAGAGGGATTCTTGCCGGGCGTTCCCAGTGTTGTATGAACTCTTGGTACAGAGCACTATTGCAGATGTGATCCCACATATGTTTTTTCCCTTCGTCACTCGGGATGTTGTGTTGTCGATAGAGTTTTTCGGAAATTGCTGCTTGTGCTTTTTTCATATATCCCCCTTTACTCAAGTGCGCTGACCAAAATGCTGTTATGATGTTTTCTTTCATCTGGTGATTCTATTTACCTCAAATCAATTGCCAGAATTAAGCTTCAAATCCGGCGAAATTTCGCAAATTCATTTGTGCCAACATTGAAAATTCTTCAATTGTCTGAATAATTTCCTTTCTCATTGAAAGGGTACCAAAACGGCAATTTTATCCTCTTGTAGAAGAAGGAAAGAATAGGTAGCTTTTGTCCAATGAAAAACGTTGGGTTATACAAAACCCGAAATTAAAAGCGGCTATATACCCGCTCACCTTGAAGCCATGATCTCCACACTCCGTCAGCATCCCTTAAAAGTTTTTTTATTTTTGGCATTATTAATTTTTATAATGCTGATCCTTTGGATAACATCAATAAAAGTATGGGATGGTCAGATTATTGTTCTCATGGCTGGCGTTACGTTCGTTGCCATCATTTTATTGTGGATCATCTTCATGCTTAGCCGTGAAATGGCTCCGAAGAAGGTGAGTGAAAAGCCGGGCGTCTCATTTGAAGATCGGTACCGTGCAATGTGGGATCAATCGCCTGATGGAATGAGAATAATGGACCGCTTCGGCCGAATTACGATGGTAAACGCTGCGTATTGTAAGTTGAAGCGGCAAAGTGCCGAGCAGATTATGAACGAAGGGGAAACCGGCGCTCCGTTTGAAATTGAGAAAATGCCCAAAGAACAAATTCTTCATCGAAACAAGGGGGAAGAAGTATGCGTGGAGATCTCTCATGCCGAGATCAACGCTTCAAAAGATGAAAAATTAATTCTGAGTATTTTCCGCGATGTTTCCGAACGGAAAAAATTAGAAGAAGAACTTCACGAAGCGCAAAAAATGGATGCCCTCGGACGCTTTGCGCTGGAAATCGCCAACAATTTCAACAACATTGTCGGTATCATCCTTAATGCAGCAGAAATATTGAGATCGAAATATTCCGATGATAATACCGGCAAGCAATTTCTTGAAATGATTATTGCTCACGCAAATCGCGGAGGGGTATTTGCCAATGAACTGTTGGTGTTTACCCGCTCACAGAATACTGAAGAACGTGAAGTGTCCATTCCGAAATGTTTGGAACATTCCCAAAAAATGCTGGAACACCTGATTCCATCTTCGGTATCGGTTTCCCTGTCGCTTGGAGACAATGATGCTGTGGTGATGGGAGATATGTACGAAACAAGTCAAGCTGTTATCAACATTGGTGTAAGTGCGACCGAGCGCATGACTGATGGAGGGAAAATTTCTATCACCAGTTTTCTCATCGGTGAAGATGATGCAAGACTCGTTAATCCCAAAGCGCTCGAGATGCAGTATGTTGTGGTCATGATCCATGACAATGGAATTCCTTTGACCGAGGAACAAAGGCGGACAATCTTTGAGCCGCATTTTTCCCCCAAAGAGCATCAGAGCGGAACAGGGCTGCGCATGGCGGTAGTCTATAGCATTGCTAAACGTCAATATGGTTTTGTGCGGGTAGAAAGCGATGAAGTAAATGGAACAACCTTCTCTCTTTATTTTCCCGTTGCGCGTCACGGTGAAATTGCATTCGAGGTTGTAGCGTCCCATCATCCAAAAGAGGGGAAAAATCTTGTTCTGATCGTTGATGATGAAGATGCGTACCTGGTGTTATATGAGCGTGAATTTCTTTCCAACGGCTATTCTGTTATGACCGCAAAGGATGGTGAAGAAGCGCTTCGTATTTATAATCAATACGGGCCGCTCATTTCGCTTGTCGTAACCGATATTACAATGCCGAAGTTGAACGGGGAAGAATTATTTAAACAATTGATTGCACGCAATTCTGATATCAAGGTAATATTTGCAACGGGAAATATCGACGCAAAGTCGCGTACAGAGTTGCTGAATTTAGGTGTGAAAGGAATTGTAGAGAAACCGTTTACATTTGCCGAGTTGATGTCCACTGTGCAGCAGGTTTTGGAAGAATAGCTGCAGGCAACGATGAAATTTTTCTTTCACACAACTCTTATTGCTCCGCTCATTTCTTTTCTGAAACAGGGTCTTTCTCCTGAAAAGCTCGCCTTGAGTATCGCTTTTGGTGTTGCCTTTGGAATCTTTCCGGTCATTGGTGTCACAACCTTGTTGTGCACACTTGCCGTTCTTGTTATTCGCCTGAATATGCCGGCAACTCAATTGATCAATTATTTTGTGACACCGCTGCAGCTCATATTATTAATTCCCTTCGTCAGGCTTGGCGAGTTTTTATTTAATGAACCGACGCTTCCATTGAACGTGCTGCAAATCCTTGGGATGATTCGATCGGATCTTTTCGGAGCAGTAAATTTTCTTTGGTGGACAACCCTTCATGCCATTGTTGCGTGGATGTTCATCGGTCCGGTGCTGATAGGCATTCTCTATTATATATTAGTTCCAATTTTTACACATCTATCTCAGCAAATTGCTGAAGAATAATGTCGTTTCACGGTAATTTGTTCTTGCTCACGTCTTAAAGATGTTTTTTTCGTAAGTTGTAACTACTGGTCGTAATCATGGAAGAGAATAAGACATGACAAAAAAAATTATTTTACTTGGCGCACTTTCAATCCTTTGTGCACTCGTCTTTGTTTTCCTTCGCAAGGAAACAAAGGAAGAACGAATAGAACAGGGACATGCCGACGAAGCGTTTGAATGGTGGTACGCTCAGCGCGCACTCCCCGGAAATGTTATTTCACCGGAAGGATTATCTCGGGCAGTTCAATATACTGAACGGGTGATGATGCGTTCGTTGAAAAAAATTGCCGCTGAAGACCCTTGGCAATCTATTGGTCCGGATAATATTGGCGGACGTGTGTTGTCGCTGGCCATAGATCCTGATAGTTCGAACATTATTTGGGCCGGTTCGGCAAGCGGCGGTTTGTGGAGATCATCAACCGGCGGTGTTGGAACAAAAGCGTGGGAATATGTGAACACAGGATTTTATTTGCTTTCTGTCAGCACGATTGCGATCAATCCATTGAATGCCAATGAAATGTATGCCGGCACTGGGGAGATTAGCGGGTATAATCTTGGACAAGTTGGAACACCTGGCGCACGCACAACATACGGGCTTGGAGTTATCAAAAGTACTAATCGAGGAGCAACATGGGATACGACCGGCTTAACGTGGTTGTTCAATCTTAATCGTTCCGTCCAAAAAATTGTCATCAATCCGAAAAATCCAAAAACAATTTTTGCGGCAACGTCTGAAGGGACGTATCGTTCGTACGATGCTGGAACAACATTTGTCCGCATCCATGATACATTAATGGCGATGGACGTTGCTCTTAATCCCGTCGATACAACTGTTGTATATGTTGCCTGCGGACAGCGGAACACATCCGCTAATCCCGGTCTCTATAAATCAACCAACGGAGGAAATACATTTACGAAACTTTCCGGCGGATTGCCGACAACAAATTTTGGAAGAACGTCGCTCGCCATTTCACAATCGAATCCGAATATTGTCTATGCGAGTATTGCCAACCCTGTATCTCATAATACCGAAGGACTGTTCCGGACAACGAATGCCGGTATAAATTGGGATAGCATGTCGACAGTGAACTATGTGAGTGGACAGGGATGGTATGACAATATTTGCGCTGTCCATCCCGCTAATGAAAATTTTGTGCTGGCGGCTGGTCTCGATGTTTATAAATCAACGACGGGTGGAAGTAGTTTGATGCAAAAATCATTTTGGTGGAAAGCTGCCGGTGGAGTTTTGCTCCCCGGTGGACAAGAAGGGACCGATAATACGTATGCTCATGCCGACCATCATGCCATTGCGTTTGATCCGAAAAATCCGAACAGAATATTTTTCGGGACTGACGGCGGTGTATTTGAATCAACCGATGGAGGAGAAACATTTGCCGGACGCAACGGCGGATTTGTAACGACGCAGTTCTATAACGGATTTGATAATGCAGCGAATGATTCTCTTGTCGCACTTGGAGGATTACAAGATAACGGCACGGTGAAGTTCCAAGGAGAGCAATCCTGGAATAAAGTTTTTGGCGGCGATGGTGGCTGGTGTGCTATCGATCCAACAAACAAAAATGTAATGTATGAAGAGTACGTCTACCTGAACATTTCTAAAACAACAGATGGCGGCAATACCTGGACAGGAATTTTCACTTCAACCGCCGATTCCTCCAATTTCATCGCTCCGTTTGTTGTCTCACCCACCAATCCAAGTATATTGTATGGTGGCACAAAAAAAATTGTTAAAACAACTAATGGCGGTACCAATTGGTTTGAAACAAATAGCAAGCAAGTGTTGAATGGAGCAAATGTTTCGTGCATTGCGGTTAGTTTCACAAGTTCAGATACAGTCCTTGCCGCGACAGGACAACGTTCAAATCCGATATTTGAAATTTTCTATTCAACCAACGGCGGAACAACATGGACAAAATCGGTATCGCCATTGGCTAATCGTTATCCAACCGATCTCACGTTCGATCCATCAAACAGCAAAATTGCGTACGCAACATTTTCAGGATACGGAACGTCGCACGTGTATAAATCCATCGATGCCGGAAAAACATGGAATGATATTTCATCCAACTTGCCAGATCTGCCGACGCAATCTGTTTGCGTCGATCCACTTAATCCAACCGACATTTATATCGGAACAGATTTGGGAGTCTACAGAACGCAGAATGGTGGCACAACATGGGATCCGTGGTTTACCGGAATGCCGTATGCCATGGTGTTGGATGTTTCCATTTCAAAAGTTGACCGGAAACTTCGTGCGGCAACATTTGGCAACGGAGTGTATCAGCGAAAACTTGGACCGCAGCGCCCGACAAGTGTTCAGTTTGCCGATGCTACTGTGCCGAAACAATTTTCATTAAGTCAAAATTATCCGAATCCATTTAATCCTTCGACGGTCATCAATTATCAATTGCCGGTGAGCAGTCACGTAACAGTGAAAGTGTTCGATGAGGCCGGGAAAGAAGTTGCCGTGTTGGTGGATGAACAAAAGAATGCCGGCAAATATTCGGTTCAATGGAATTCAGTTTCGTATGCTTCCGGAGTATATTTTGCCCGAATGACGGCAGGAAATTTTTTGGAGACAAAAAAGTTATTGCTCATGAAATAGGATGATTCTATCTTGCTTTGCAGCTTAAAGACGTCCGACATTTTTTTTATGCAGTTTATAAAGGATGATTCTGTAGCAATTTCCCAAGTTTTGATATATTAAGAATTCATTTTTCCACTCTTCCCATTATTGCAAATCTTCGCAATCTGTTTCCCTTGTTTTTCATCTAATTTCATCAAATCCTCCTGTGGTATAGTAATTGCAGAAAAAAGCAGTAGTGAAAATTATTATTGGAGGCATGAATGATTTCCGGAACGGTAATCGTTGCCACAGAAATTTGTAAAGGGTGCGAGCTTTGTATTGCATCCTGTCCACAAGAAAGTCTCTCACTCTCCGCATCCATCAATCGCAAAGGGTACCGGTTCGCAGAGTTGGTGCAAAATAATTGCACCGGCTGTATGAATTGTGCATTGGTCTGTCCCGATTCTGCGATCACCGTCTATCGTCAACCGAAAGCTGCTAAACAGACAGCGAAACCGGTTTTGAAAGCGCAAACAGCGTAATCATTTCACAAAGGAGAATGTGATGAATCACATTGAACACGAAACACTTCCCAAATTAATGAAGGGAAACGAAGCCCTTGCTGAAGCGGCGATCCGTGCCGGCATGCAGGGATATTTCGGTTACCCTATAACACCGCAGTCAGAAATTCTGGAATATCTCAGCGAGCAAGTACCAAAGCGAAGCAAGGCGGTTGTTCTTCAGGCTGAAAGTGAAGTTGCATCCATTAATATGATTTACGGCGCAGGCGGAGCCGGCGCGCGGGTCATGACGTCTTCTTCCAGTCCGGGAATTAGTTTGATGCAAGAGGGAATTTCGTACATCGCATGTGCTGAAATTCCATGTTTGCTGGTGAATGTGCAGCGTGGCGGCCCGGGGCTTGGAACAATTCAACCGTCGCAGGGTGATTACTTTCAGGCAACCAAAGGGGGCGGACACGGAGATTATCATATCGTGGTTCTTGCACCGTCATCGGTTCAAGAGATGGCAGATTTTGTATTCGACGGATTTCGCCTTGCCGAAGAGTACCGCATCCCGGTGATGATTCTTGCCGACGGCGCACTCGGACAAATGATGGAAAAAGTTAATCTGCCGATTGAAGGCTCGCTTCCATATCACGAACATCCGTGGGCGACAACAGGAAAGCCTGTAACACGAGAACGAAATTTTATTACATCGCTTCACATGGAACCCGAGAAGATGGAAGAAGTTAATCTCCACCTGCAGGATAAGTATCGAAAATTGCGGCGGGAAGAAAAAGTAGAATTGTTGAATACCAAAGATGCCGATATTTTTCTTGTTGCCTTTGGCCTGACGGCGCGCATTTGTAATAAGGTGATGGATGTTGCAAATGAAAAGGGATTACGCGTGGGTGTTATTCGTCC
>JAQUOA010000143.1 GCA_028749215.1 Bacteroidota bacterium | reverse complement strand
ATACCGAGATTAAGCGCGCGCGATTTTCCTTTACCGCCTTCACCTTTTGGCACGTCGAATAACTGCACCCGTTTATCGCGGGCGGCAAAATCCAAAATGATTTCTTTGGTTCTATCTTGAGAACCGTCGTTGATCACGATAATTTTCAATTTGTCTTTTGGATACTCTAATTCCAACATCGAAGCGATTGTTGCCCCGATAACTTTTTCTTCGTTGTGTGCCGGAATCAGAATGGCGCACGACGGAAATTCGTACGGTGTTTGATCGATCATCTTTTTTTCTTTGATGGACCGAAGAAGATTGATGTACCCGTACACAGTAAGAACAAATTGATAGCCGATCATAAACCAAATTAAGATGATGGCGACAACGAACAAAAAACTCAGATCGACTTCGAGCAAACTCATAACATTATTTCAACCTTTCGTAACTGTCCGTTTGATAACTTTCAAAGATACATACATCAGAAGGAGCAAAGCAATTGCTAAAGATCCGAAGATTGCGATGGCTGTTGTTGACCACAAGCTGGTGACATTAACACCAAAGGCAAATTGATCACCGGCAATAAGGTCGACGGTATGTGTCCCGGGCGGTAGGAAAATTGAATAGCAGTCGTTTCCTTTCATCACTTTGAAAGAGTACGGTGTTTCGTCAACCGTGACCGAAGTGGGAGCTGCTGAGAAAGAAGCCAGTGTGCGCGTTTCCGAAGTGTATTGAAAAGTAATTTCTCTCAATCCATACGCAATGGAATGAAGAATACCCGTCATGGAAAGAATTTTGGTATTCAACTGTGACGTTGAAAAAGATCCAGCACCTTGATTTGATATCGCAATGCGGTGCGTTCCCGCCGGAACCAGAAAAGTATTTTCACGAAAAGCAGAGACCGCCACGCCGTCGATGGTGACCTGATTAACATTTTTAGGCATACGCAAAATAAAATGGTACGGCGAAAAACTTTCGTACCCCGATTCGGTTTCACGGCATTGCACTCCATACGTTGATGCATTGGCAAAGAAACTCAAATCCTGCGGGTTGACACTTGCCTCAGAGTAAATTGTAAACCGATCGGAACCTTGAGCAGCGGAACGAATTAAATGAAAACTTTCCGTTCCCGTTTGGATGGTGGTTGGAAACGGCGTAATTGTCTCCTTCTTTCTGAACGAAAGAATGTTAAGGTCGAGCATCAATTTTTTATTGTCACCAACCAAAGTGCGATATTGTTTTCCCATGTCGATGTACCGCATTGGCGTTGTTGACCATTTATTTTCAGGATCTTCAATTTGAAGAACAAATCCGTACTCTTTTTGAAGCTTAAGAATGGAGGCAATATCGACCCCGAGATATTCACGAAGTTCCGGAGTCCCTAGTTGATCCATCGCCGTGACGATAATTTCGAATCCAGGTTTGGATTGCGTCATTGGAGAAAATGCATCCAACAATTTTTTGTAGACAAGCTGCAGCTGATCAATTCTGTATGCAGTCAGAATATTTTTAATCTCAGGGTGTACTCTCCAAAAAGTTGCGGAGAACGGATCAAAAATGTTGCTGACATCCAGATTATATTTTGTCTTAAGTTCACGTTTTGCCGATGGATGCATCGGGGTGAAAAATTTGGCATCTTCCAATCCGCGGCCAGATTCAAAATAAACTTCAGCAATGTTCACGCCATCCCAGTCAAACTGCTGTAAAAAAGAAGTAAAATGATGCACCATTTCGGTAACACAACTGTCATCGCTCAACGAAACAGGATATCTCCACGATGGGCGCACATCTTCTCCCTTGTAATTTTTTTCACGCCACTGCGGGTGGTCGTTCCAAAATTTTTGACTTACTTGCGGAGGTTCCAGCCATGCGTAGACGAGAATTCCGTTGGCATGCGCCAGCCGAATCAGCCGTTCGTAATCGTACGTATATTTCGGATATTCATGCCAGCCGGCTGCGTGAACAATGCGAATGCCGTTGTGCACCCACAGTTTTACCAATTGTTCAATACTGTACGTGTGCCGAAATCCGGGATCAAAATATACTTCAAGATTTTCACGCCGGACAATCGGACGGACGGCAAAATATTTACGCACGTACTCTAAAAAGTACGGATATAAACTGTAGCCGGCTGAAGAGTACGGATCGAACCGTGAATTGATATAGATGACTTTTCCATTTCCATATTTTTTTCCGATCACCATGGGTATTTCCGTCACGTCATCGTAACAGAAAACCTCGTCTATCTGGTCCGGTTCAAACTTGGTCACTAATTCCGCATAGCGCCAGCTAATGTGCTCTTCAGGAAAATATTTGTCGCGGATGCTGTTGACACGTACCCGCGATGATGTGTACGAGATTCCTAATTCTTTTGCTAATTCATTTTTCGTATCAGTAACAATGTCCCCGCCGTCAGAAACGAATTTTGTCAGCGTGGCGTAATCCTCTTCATGAAGCGAATCAATAAAGGCAAACGGTGCAATGAGCACGTTGTAGCGGGACAAATTGATCGGTTGGTTGAGAAAAATAGTATCAACGGCAATATGAACACTTTTGAAGGCCGAGATGAACGATGATTGGTCGTGAAACGCTGCGCCACGTGCGTTGTGATTCCACAAAATAGCTACTTTAGCTTCCCGCCAGTTCTCATCAGCAGGGAAGATATTTTCATAGAAGTGTTGTGCCGAACTGACGACGCTTTGTAAAGGAGACAATGGCTTTTCGCGGTACTCCAATGGTTCCGCTTTATAAAATTGCCCCGGTTCAAGCTGAACCGTTTTGATGAAGTTTCCATTAATCCGTTTATCAGAAACCATTTTTCGGATGATCTCTCCGTTCTGATCAAAATATGCTTCGGAGAGATACTGTTCATTTAATTTAATGCTGTATGTTTGAGATCCAGCCAATATCACTCGATCCGGCGTTTTGACCCAGTGAGATTGTTCGCCGAGATCGATGTACGTAAAGCCGAGTTGTTGCACGCCATCCACCAGCTCACCGAGAAGATCCAAATCCAAAAATGGGTGAAAGAAGACAGAAGCAAACCCGTCTCGCACAAAAAGATTCGCTTTTGCATTCCTCAAAATATTTTGCACGTAGGTTCTGCTGATCGCTTTATCGGGATTTAAAGGTACGTAGCCAAGGTTTTCCGGGTAAATTTTTTGCCCGAAAAGATCTTTGTTGATGACGTACGGAAAGTACTGACTGTAATCAAAATCTTCGATGGCAAGCCGCTGCTCCATTGCCGTGCTGAAATATTTTGAAACTGTCTTGTATAATTTGAACGACGCCGTGTAGTGCGGCGTTTCCCAAATTAATGGGTAGAGCCCGTTCTTCATAAACTCCTGGATGCCCAATTCCAATTTCTTGGCAATAGCTTCTTCTGTTTCACCTTTAATCGGCGAGTTTGTACTTTCATCCCAGAATTCAAAATCGGATGCAGTGACTCCTTTGTATTGGTGTGTCACGCCGTGCATCACCAACGTGGCGCCATTCTTTACCATATACTTCAACGCATCCACAAATTCCGGCTTGTCAGATAAACTGACCCGAATTCCTTCTCCGGGATCGACATAGAATGGAATGACCGATACAAGGAAAGGAATTTCTTTACTGGAAAGCAGGTCGGCAATGTTGCGAAGTTGTTCCGGACTTTCCAAAGGATCGACATCTTCGATACGTATAAGCGCTGAATGTGATTCTTCGTGCTGTTCGCCGAGAATATCATGGAGCATATCGGAGAAGAGTAAATAGCGGTCAGTTTCTGTGGCCGAAGCAAAAGGAGAGTCGGCAATGTATGTTAGATTTTTCGAACGGACGATGTACGGAACTTCAATTTTTTTCTTGGTGGAATAAGCGGTCGCGACGATCGACGCCAGTTTTCGGTTTGAAATTTCAATGATGTTAATGTTCGGTTCACCCTTGGTGAACAAAGTGCTTCCGAATTTTACCTGATCGAAAACACTCATGGAATCAAACTGCGAAACAAAAAAACCAAATTGTTTTTTTAACGGGAATTGTTTTGAAAATTCCTTCATCCCCGTGTTCAACCATATCACCGGTTTTGAAGTTGACAGAACATCCTCTAAAAATTTTAGCGGCGGAGTATTGGATGCGTGAAATCCAATGTAGAATGTAAAATCAAAATTTTCAATTTGATGCGGTGAATATTTGGCAATACCTTCAATGGTTGTTTCAGTATGGAAATGTCCCAGTAAATCGGCCAACTGCCGCCCGTCGCCGATGGCGAAATTTTTTAAATCGGAGGAACCTTCTACAACAATTAAAATTTTCTTTGTTGCAGGAGCTTGTGCATAAACAGAACACCATACGATTATTAAGCAGGATAAAAATATTAAACGTTTCATCATAAAAGCACAACACTATTTGCGTGGAATAAAAGGTGAGAATTTTTTCTTTGTGAGACCGAAATACCGTTGAATGGCAACGACGGTTTTTTCTGCAGCACGGCCGTCTCCATATGGATTCGTTGCTGTAGACATCGCGCGGTATGCTTTTGCGTCGGTTAATAATTTTGATGCCGCGGAGTATATTCTATTTTCATCAAGCCCTACAAGCTTCACGGTGCCATACTTCACTGCTTCAGGCCGCTCCGTCACTTTTCGCAAAACAAGAATCGGTTTCCCCATCGATGGCCCTTCTTCCTGCACTCCGCCCGAATCTGTAATGATGAGATATGATTTCGCCATAACATTTACAAAGTCCAAATAGTCGAGCGGTTCAATCAAAAAAACATTCGCTATGCTGCCAAGAAGTGGATACACAACGTCGCGCACAACGGGATTGAGATGAACCGGAAAAATGAAATTACATTGCGGAAAATCCTGTGCAAGTTTTTTTACCGCTTCGCAAGCGCCTTTCATAGGTGTTCCCCAATTTTCGCGGCGGTGCATGGTAAGAAGAACGATACGTTTATTCTGCTTCGTAAGATCATTCAACAACGGCAAAGAAAATATGTGTTGTTTATTAACGGCAATCTTTAAAGCATCGATAACGGAATTTCCTGTTATAAAAATTGATTCTGCTGCAATATTTTCTTTCTTCAGCGCTTTTGCCGCGGTGGAAGTTGGCGCAAAATGGAGATCGGTCACACAGCTTGTTAAACGCCTGTTAATTTCTTCCGGAAATGGATTTGATTTGTCGTGCGTGCGAAGACCGGCTTCAACATGTCCCACAGCAATATTTCGGTAAAACGCCGCCAATCCCCCGACAAATGTTGTGGAGGTATCTCCTTGCACCAGCACCATATCAGGTTTTTCTCTTTCAAGGACTTCATCGACCAAAGTTATAATTTTTTGCGTGATGGTCGCCAGCGTTTGTTTTGCCTGCATGATGTTGAGATCATAATCGGGGGTGATGTTAAAAACTGTCAGCACCTGATCCAACATTTGCCTGTGTTGAGCAGTGGCAATAGTGACAACATGAAAATCGGCGGGATATTTTTTCAATTCCAAAATAATTGGCGCAAGTTTAATGGTATCCGGGCGTGTTCCAAATATGACGGCAATCTTTTTCATGGACAATTCATTTATGCAAAAAATAGTGGCAACAAGGTACTAAATTAACCGGTGATAAACCGTACGCACTTTCGAACAGTAAAGAGCATGCAAAAAAAATCCACACCCTTCATCTGAAAAGTATGGATTTATTGTACTCCCAACGGGAATCGAACCCGTGTTACAAGCTTGAAAAGCTCGTGTCCTAACCCCTAGACGATGGGAGCAAGTTGATGGATAATTTCGGTTGTGGCGACAGATGTACTAAAAACAACTGGCAAGTATTCAACTTCGGTGGGGTGACCAGTGGGACTTGAACCCACGGCCTCCAGGGCCACAACCTGGCGTTCTAACCAACTGAACTATGGCCACCATGTGTAAAGACCAAAAACCATCCTTGTTTGCTAGGATGGTTTTTAAGTGTTACAAATATAAAAAATTTTTGCCCCTCAGGCAAGGAGATTGTTTATTAAACATTCTTAATCCGTTGATTCCACCATCGGTCAATTTGTTTACCGCTCCAAATTGTCAGAAAAAAAAATGCAACACCTGCCGCCACATCAATGACATAGTGGTAGCGCATGTACACCGTAGAGATAATGAGCAATGAACCGACAACGAACAACCACCATCGGCTTTGTGTGTGATTGGAAAAGGCAACGTACATTGCTACGAGTGTCAACTGTGTGTGTCCACTGGGGAATGCATCGCGATGAATGAAGGCAATCGGGTTTGCGGCATCCAGCGGTACACCTCCGCCGATGTTGATAATTTCTCGCAAGTATGGCGTTAGAAAAACACCCGGCAATTCGTTGTTGATCATTAAAAAATTATGAAGAGTGAATCTTGGTCCCACTGCTGGAACAAGCATGTACCCGACATAGGAAAGATAAAAACCATAGACGACTAACATTGAACCGGAATAAAACGCCGTCATATCTTTCCGGCGGTACAATTCAAAAAAGAGGACGATGAAGAACAGGTAGTACGATGAATACGCCATCTGAAGAATTTCGGTGATCCATGGAAGGGCAAATTGTGAAATCCATTGAGTTGGATTGACACCAAAGAGCCATCGATCAATTGAAATTAAAACATTATCGTAATCACGAAGGTGAAGAGGATGCGCAAGTGATGATGCCTGTGTATAGATGAATAATATTGCCGGCACCAAGTACCAATCACGGGCAAGGCGAACGAAAGAAAAATGTTGCTCGTGATGTGCTGCAACGTAGCGTGAACTTACATAAATAAATATGATGAAAACGAGATTAGAAATAGTATAAACAGCCCACATTGGAAAATGCCGGGCGCAAAGTATTTCCACCACGGTAAGAAAGAAGACGAAATATATGGTGATGACATCGGCAGACCGAAGAAATGAATATTTACTTTTCATTGCACGTTACATACAAGGGTGAAAGAAAAAGAGTTACTGATTCTAAAGATGATAAAAAGCAAAAGCGATGGTATTCTTTGCTACGGAAAACCCTATCACTCACTTGGTTCCTCTGTTTCAGTTTGTAAGATTAAGGGTGCAAGGTGTGAAAGACTGTTGGACAACGTCACAAAATCATGTACGGTTAATTCTTCCGGTCTCATGTCAAGGTCAATCGGCAATTTTTCAAGCTCCGCATGAGGAACGTTCACATTTTTTAATCCATTACGGAGCGTTTTGCGTCGTGTATTGAATGTCCCGCGGACAATTTTTCTGAAGAGGGTATGGTTTTCCGCCCGAAGAGGAAACGGAGTATCGAAATCGAGATGCACAACGGTAGATGAAACTGTCGGTACTGGAAAAAAAGAATTACGCGAAACTGAAAATAAAATTTTTGGTGTGCAGTAGTA
>JAQUOA010000142.1 GCA_028749215.1 Bacteroidota bacterium | reverse complement strand
CGAGCCGGCGAAGGGACAAAGATTGTGCTGACCGGTGACATCTTCCAGATCGATCACCCTTATCTGGAAAGCCAATCCAACGGCTTAAGTTATTTGATCGAGAAGATGCAAGGACAAAAAATCTACGCACACATCAACCTTGAAAAAGGTGAACGGTCAAAGCTTGCAGAGCTTGCAAGTAATTTATTATAATTTTTTTTCACCGCAGAGAGCGCTGAATTAACTGGGAAAAACCCCTGGTGGACTTTGTGCTCAGCGGTAAAAACATAATGAAAAATTATTCCCGCCGAACATTTCTACGGACGTCTGCCGCACTTGGTGCCGGTGCGGTTCTTTCAAACTGTTCATCGGGACTATTCGTTTCACATCGCCCGCAATTTGATATTCTCATAAAAAACGCCGCTATTATAGATGGAAATGGCTCTCCTGAATTCCTTGCTGATGTTGGCATTCGTGACGGCGTCATTCAAGTCTTATCAAAGTTAGAGACAACCGATGCTCTTCGCATCATTGATGCAACAGGACTGAAGGTCGTTCCCGGTTTTATTGACATTCACACTCATACCGATTCATCGATTTTATCATTGCCGACTGCCGACAGTAAGCTACGGCAGGGAGTGACCACCGAAATTGGCGGAGCAGACGGCAGTTCACGCGCACCAAGAAAAAAGAGTTCCGAAGATGATGTTGATGCGTACACATTTTCAACGATGGATAATTTTTTTTCAACATTACAGAAAAAAGGGTGCGCGCAAAATGTTGCATCGATGATAGGCCTCGGAACAATTCGTGAATTTATTGTCGGTGAAGATGATCGTCCGGCAACGGCGGAAGAAATGGAACTGATGAGGCGGGAAGTACTACAGGCGATAGAGCAGGGATGCTGTGGCGTCTCTACGGGATTGGAATATACACCGGGAAGTTTTGCTTCGACGGAAGAACTTTGGGAATTGACGAAGGTCGTTCCGGAAAAATATCGAGTGTATGCAACTCACATGCGGAACGAAGACAATCGGTTACTCGAAGCAATTGACGAAGTGATTAAAATTTGTCGTCATTCAGGCGCACGGCTGCAAGTTTCTCACTTGAAAGCCTCCTACAAAATAAATTGGTACAAACAGAAAATTGTACTGAAAATGTTAGACGATGCCATAGCCGAAGGAATTGAAGTTCATGCCGATCGTTATCCGTATGTTGCGTATCAAACTGGAATGTCATCCCTGTTCCCGTTGTGGGCACGGGATGGCGGCACGGATCAATTTATGGCGCGGCTTCGGGATCGATCATTGTCCGAAAAAATTAAAACGGATGTGATGCGAAAAATTAACGGGCTTGGTTCGTGGGATTCCATTATGATTACGTCGGTGAAAAACGAGGCACGAAAATCTTATCAAGGAAAAACTATTCAAAAAATTTCTGAAGATTTGCATGTTGATCCGTTCGACTTCACCGTCGATCTTATGCTTCAAGAAAATGCGACAACAGGAATTGTGGGGTTTGGGATGGATGAAGCTGGAACGGAGATGTGTTTGAGGTGGAAAAATACAATGGTTGCATCGGACGGCGGCGCGTATTCACCTGCATCACCGTCCAATCCTCATCCACGAACATACGGAACATTTCCGCGGGCAATTGCTCACTATCAAAAAGAAAGAAACATCTGCTCACTCCCTGAAATGATTCGAAAGATGACTTCAATGCCCGCCCAAAAGATCGGATTGAAAGATCGTGGAGTGATTGCTGAAGGGAAAGCAGCCGATATTGTTCTTTTTAATTATGGCACTATAAAAGACAATGCAACGTATGTTGAACCGCATCAATTTCCGACCGGTATTCCGTATGTCATCATCAACGGTGTTTTAGCTGTCGACGATAATAAAATAACCGGAAAACTGCCGGGCAGGGTGCTAAGAAATACCGACTTTTCAGTAGTGTCTTAATTTGATAAGAAACGTCATGCCGAACTTTGCGCCAAAGGCGCATCCGCCTCTGGTGGAGTTTCGGCATCTAAATGATAAACATAGATGCTGACATTCGTCAGCATGACGAGATTTTTAAAATTCAAACTGAGATACTACAGCCTTTTCTCCCAAACAATACTTTTCTGTCACCAATCTAATTGAAAACTCATTATTTGTTCAAAAATCTGAAGGCCTAATGGTTCGGGTGTGATTGAAAAATTTCTTTAAAAATTTCGTTCCTTTTTGTCTGGATTTTCGTATATTTATAGTCCCAAAAGTTCACAAGGGAAAAAGTTTACGTAAGGAGAGTTTCACATGGCAAAACAACAGTCGTTTGAAGAGAAGGTAAAAAAGCTTGCAAAAGAAGCCGGCGGAAAGACAATTAAATTTGTTGCCGCAGTAAAAACACCTAAAGGCACGTACCGCTTCAACCAAAAGTTGGTTAAAATTAGAGACGAAAAGACCGAAGACGCTGTTCTGGAATCAGAATACAAGCGTATGAATGAGTCGGCATAATTTTTTTAGAAAAAAAGGAATACTATCATGTCTAAACGATGCGAAGTATCGGGCGTTGGTCCAATGACGGGACACAACGTATCGCATGCTAACAACAGAACACCGCGCCGGTTTCTTCCCAACGTGCAAGCAAAACGCATTTGGGTGCAGGAATTAAAGCGGTATGTCACCGTTCATCTTTCAGCGCGCTCGCTGAAATCGATCAGCAAAAACGGCACTGCAGGAATTGCAAAGTTAGTTCGCGAAGGCAAAATTTAATTTTGTCGATGAGAAAGTACCTCAACATACTTTCGGTTATGATGTTGACGGTGTATGGGGCGCTCACGTTAGTGCTCGTGCCGCTGCATCGTCACGCATCGGAGTATGACGGAGGTACACATTCTCGCAATGCCGTCCTTTCAGTATCACAAAGCAACAAAGCTGAACGTACGCTCAAGTCAAAAGAGTGCGACGTTTGCGTTTTTTCTTCGCTCAAAACTGTCGCTCAATCGGCAGTCTGTTGTGCAACCATTTCTCATAGTGAGAGTTTTCACTATTCCGTTTGTTCATCATCCCATTCAACTGACTTAGTATCATCTCATCCGCATCGCGGTCCGCCAAACTCTTTCGTGTAGTTCAGATTTCTTCATAGTTTAATTTTGTGAATAGAGAGAACGTCATGAAGTAATTCATGGATATTCCTCTTTGGAAATTTTCATCTACTCGAAAGGTTAAAGTGATTATGCGATTCATCAGAATTAGTTTTTTGATAATGCTGAATTCGTTTTTGTTGCTGGCTCAAACGGATTCAACCGCTGTTGCCGATTCTCTTTTGGCAATTCAGCTTCAATCTCAAATGCTGACACAAACTCCCGTGCCGCCACCGGCGCCGGTCACGCGTTCAGCACCGTCCACAAATCCTGATATCAGCGCCATCGGTGATTTTCGTTCGCTGTATTCAAGCGAAGGAAAGAAAAACATTGAAACATATTTCAATCAGCTGGAAGTACAGGTCACCTCAGTGGTCGATCCGTACGCGTCGGCCAATTTTCTCTTCTCGTTTGGAAAAGATTCTCTCAATGGAGATTTTTCGGCGGGCTTGGAAGAGGCAACATTAACATCGCTGACACTTCCATATTCAATGCAAGTGGTTCTCGGAAAATTCAAACCTCACTTCACCAAAGTAAATATTCTTCATCCGCATGCATTTAGCTTCATTGAATTTCCAACGATGATAAAAAACTTTTTTGCTGATGAAGGCTTATTTATGGAAGGAATGTCGGCAAGCGTGCTGATCCCAAACCCGTGGGATTTTTACCAAGAGTTAGATTTTGAAATCGGCAGAAGTGAAGTCAATGCATCATTAGATCACGGAATAACGAACCGACTGCTGTACATTGCGCACCTGAATAATTTCTTTGAACTATCAGATAACTCCACGATTGGCGTCGGAGTTTCAGGCTTGACCGGAGCGAATCATTTAAACCTTGCAACATCGATGGCGGGACTTGATATTACATATAAATGGAAACCTGTTCAGTTTAACACATACAATTCATTCACATGGCAAACGGAAGGTTTAGTGAGTCAGACGGATACTTCCGTCGGCAACGCCGTCAAATCGTACGGTGCCTACACTTTTTTTGAATATCAAATTGAGAAACGAACATTTATCGGTGCACGGTATGATTATTCCGGACTGCCGGGCGTTGAACGCTCTGATGAACGAACATCGTCGCTGTTGCTTCGTTTTCAACCGACTGAATTTCAGATTCTTGCTTTAGAGTTTCAAAATGTAAATCGTAATTATGCACCAAGCTTTCAACAGGTTGTATTTAGAGCAATTTTTGGAATTGGGACACACGCAGCTCATGCGTATTGACATCGTAACCGAAAAAATTAATCAGGAGAAGATTTTATGAAAAAAAGTATCATCGTCATATTTGCGTTGCTTGTTTTCTCAATACAATCATACTCGCAAATAAAAATTGTGACCACAATTCCCGATTTGAAAAGTATAGCGGAACAAATCGGAGGAGAAAGAGTTGATGCATTTTCAATTGCCACGGGCTATCAAAATCCCCATTTTGTTGATCCGAAACCAAGTTACATTCTGAAACTGGCAAAGGCGGATATGTTCATCACGGTCGGGCTTGATTTGGAAATCGGCTGGGTTCCGCCATTGTTGAATAGCGCGCGCAATGCAAAAATCCAAAAAGGAGGAGAAGGATATGTGGATGCATCGATCAATATTCCGCTGCTTCAAGTTCCAACCAGCGTCAACAGAGGCGAAGGTGATATTCACATCTACGGCAATCCGCACTACTGGCTCGATCCGTTGAACGGGAAAATAATTGCACAGAATATTTATAATGCCCTGGCTCGTCTTGACCCTGAACATCAGTCGGAGTTTCAAGCGCGGTTAAAAAAATTTAATGAGACCATCGACGTGAAAATTAAAGAATGGGAATCGAAATTAGCGAAGTACAAAAACACGAAAGTAATTGTCTACCACAACGAATGGCCTTACTTTGAACAGCGTTTCGGCCTTAAGATTGTTGATTTTTTGGAGCCAAAGCCGGGTATCCCCCCGACACCGTCACAGCTTGCAAAAATTATCGGGATCATGAAACGGGAGAACCTGAAAATTATTATTAATTCGCCGTACTTTACATCCGAAGCGACAGATCTTGTAGCACGAAATTCCGGAGGGAAAGTAGTAACGCTCGCAACATCGGTAGGTGCCTATCCGTCAATTAAAAACTATTTTGATCTTTTCGATTACAACGTCTACCAGCTGCTATCGGTTTTTCAATAAAGGAGATATTATGTTTGACATGTTCACGCAGGATTTTATTTTCAACGCCTTGAAAGTCAGCATCATCATGGGACTGCTTTTGTCCTACCTTGGTGTGCACGTAGTGGGCAGAGGGATTGTGTTTGTTGACCTTGCACTCGGACAAATTTCAATGCTCGGTGTTGCCGTGGCAAATTTTATCGGAAAAGATCAAACATTGATCTCGATTATCTTTACGATGGTTGGCGCTTTTTTGCTGTCGTTCATCAAAATTAAAGACAAGCGTTTGAAGCAGGAAGCGATCATTGGCATCGTGTACGCCGTGGCTTCGGCGGCAACGGTGCTGTTCATTTCAAAATCACCGCACGGGGAATCGGATATTTCGGAAGTACTGTTCGGAAGTGTCTTTACGGTCACGAACGATCAGATTCTAACGATGGCAATTGCGTTCGGAATTATCGGGGCTGTGCAAGTTGTATTCAGAAAAAAATTCTTTGCCTTAACAGAAAAATTTGAAAACCATGAGATTGAAACCATCGGCGTTTTCAATCTATGGAATTTCCTGTTTTATCTTTCCATCGGTATGGCGATTGTGTTGGCCGTGCGAAGTGCCGGCGTCATTCCGGTATTTTCGTACCTCATCATTCCTCCGGTATCGGCAATATTGCTGTCGCGCAAAAAAACGTCGATGGTGATTATATCACTGATGGTTACCGTTCTGGGGAGTTTTCTGGGAATATATTTTTCGGCGCATTACGATTTTCCGGCAGGGTCATCGGTGGTCGCAATTTTAGGAGCAATCTTTGCGCTGTTGGCTGTTGTGCGATGGGGAATCAGTTTGTTCTTGTCGAAATAAATCTTACCGGGACGGTCTTCCGACCGTCCCAAATGTTTTATTCCATGTCTAATATGTTACTAAATGACAACATAAGATTATCTATTAATGATAGAGTCTCTTTATCTCTAAATTTCCCATCGCTGTCTATTTTTGATCTTGCACCTTGAATGAGAAGTGTTGTGGAATCATCAAACTTTGCACCGATGGTTTTCATGATCAGCAGCAGCGATTCATGGGCCGTGTTGCCTAACGCGGAAGCAGTAATAAGAGCGGCTGGTTTTTTAAGAAATATCGTTGTTGAGACGGTCCATTCCAAAGCATTTTTTAAAATGCCGGGCAAACTAAAGACATATTCGGGAGTGCAAATTAAAATTCCATCAGCCGAAGCGATTTTATTTCGGAAGGATGCCACGACAGCAGGAACATTTTCATTGTCGATATCAGGATTAAAATAAGGAAGTTGAGACAGCGTATTCAAAGACTCAAATTCTAAACGATCCGAATATAGCTTTGCAATTGCCGCAATGATATTGTGATTGGCAGAGTTGTTCCGAGTGCTTCCAGAAATAGCTAAGATTTTTTTTCTTTCGTTCATTGGAAACGTTTCTTTACCTTATTCTATGATTGTTTTTTGGTGTAATTTCCGTTAAAAATTGCAAATACGTTTATGACAAATTTTAGTGTGCTTAAAGCAGAAAAATTGCGGTATTCAACTTTGGTGCATATATTAATTCCTTTACTGATAACCAACAAGGTCATTTATTTCGATTGCAACAACTGTGCGGTCCTTAACATTGACCGTTTAACCATAATACCTATGATGAAAACCATTTTCTTCTCTCTCGTCTCAATAGTTTTTATGAATGTACAAATGTTTGGTCAAACCGCAAAAACCGAACCGCTAAAAATTGGAGTCATAGGACTTACCCACACGCATGTCCATTGGATCCTGGGGAGACCGGATCGCGGAGACATTAAAATAGTCGGAATTGTTGAACCGAACAAAGAGCTGGCTCAGCGCTATTCCAAAGAACACGGCTTCTCGATGAATATTGTGTACAACACCATGGAGGAAATGATTGCTGCCGTAAAACCAGAAGCCGTCACTGCATTTGGTACTATTTACGATCATCTCAAAGTGGTAGAAACTTGTGCACCGCTCGGCATTCATGTGATGGTTGAAAAACCTTTGGCGGTGAGTTTGGAACACGCATTGAAAATGAAAGCACTCGCCGAGAAATATCACATTCATTTACTCGTCAATTATGAAACGTCATGGTATG
>JAQUOA010000141.1 GCA_028749215.1 Bacteroidota bacterium | reverse complement strand
ATTCGTTCTTTACATACGCAGTCCTTTACTTATCAAGAACGGTCGAGGGATCAGGCCCGATGACACCGTAGCAACCAGTTCCGTTACCTCATGGAATGTTAGGTGCTAATTCCTGCTCTGCATCAGCGGAGAAAGATGAGACGAAGGAGGATACATAGACACCTGTAACCTCTTCCAATCATCGCGGAGAGGTTTTTTATTTTCTATTCACTCATTATACAGGGGTCTATCGTATGCGTCTGCAAACCACCACCATCCACGCCGGGGTCAACAAAGATTCTGCTTACAACAGTGTCATCACCCCCATCTACCAGACATCCACATTTCGTTTTGAAGACATTGGTACAACGAAAGGGTATGACTACACGCGAACGGCAAACCCAACACGTACAGCGCTCGAAGAAAATATTGCGGCACTTGAAGGTGGAATGAGCGCTAAAGCTGTCGCCACAGGAATGGCGGCGATTAATGTTGCCTTGCATTTCTTTCGAACAGGCGATCACATTTTATGTACACACGATTGTTACGGCGGGACGGAAAGACTTTTTCGCACCTACTCAGAATTGTACGGCATCGAAATTTCGTACGTTGATATGACTGATCTCTCGGCTGTAACACATGCTCTTCGCCCAAACACGAAAGCATTGTGGATTGAAACACCGAGCAATCCATTGTTGAACATTGTCGATATACAGACGCTTTCTGACATTGCGCATAACCACAATGCCCTGGCAATTGTTGATAACACTTTTCTTTCGCCGTACAACCAGCAGCCGTTCAAACTTGGCGCGGATATTATCATCCATTCCACCACAAAATATTTGAACGGACACAGCGATGTCGTTGGCGGAGCCATTGTTGTCAATCGCCCTGAGTTTGTTGATCGCTTGCAATTGTTGGTCAATGCATTGGGACAGGGTGCTTCTCCGTTTGATTGCTGGCTGGTGTTACGCGGAATAAAAACTCTTGTTCCCCGCATGCGTCTTCACGAAGAAAATGCAAATGCTGTTGCACGCTTTTTAGAACAGCATCCTCAAATTAAAAAAGTGAATTACCCCGGACTCCCATCACATCCGCACCATGCACTGGCACGACGACAGCAGCACGGATTCGGCGGAATGATGTCATTTGAAGTAAACGGAGGAATTGATGAGGTAAATCGCATTCTGCGCGCAACAAAAATTTTTGCTATTGCAGAATCGCTCGGCGGTATTGAATCACTCATTTGTCATCCCGCGTCCATGACGCATGCTTCTATGCATCCTGAACTGAGAGAAAAAGCCGGCATCACCGAAAGAGTGATTCGTCTTTCAGTCGGCATTGAAGATGTGAATGACCTAATTGAAGATCTGGAGCAGGCATTGGATTCAGCAAAAACTGTTTCTTATTCAGCAGCAAAGCAGACACCGATTTCAGTGTAAACAAAAAACCCGAGTGATGAGCTCGGGTTTTGATTACTATAAAACAGATAGTAAAAAATTCACGCCCAAAACGGTACATAATAAGCGTGTTTCCTAGATTTACTTTCAGGATCTCCAAGTTTTATGAACCTTTTTGCCAAAGTGTCTTTTATTACAGCCGAAACAATGGGATAATTCTTTTCTTCAATCTTAAAACGTTCACGCAACGTAGTATTTGTCATTCTATCATTAGCCACATGTTTAAGGCAACAATGAAAGTAGCAAGCACGAATCCGTTCATCTTTCGTCATCCTGTTAAACGGACGCGGCGAGTATAAAATAGCTTTAAAGTAATTTTCACCTTCAATAAACTCTGGTGGTGGCATTCCATACATTTCAATTGCCAACAATGCTTTATCAATACCACTTCCTCGTTCTTCACAAATATTCAATCGTCTCATAAATTTAGCAAGAAGATCGTTTCTTGGATCTGGTGCAGTGTCTATAAGTCTTTCTATCCGAATAGTTGGTAAAAGTCGACCTGGATTAGTTATTTCAATACGATCATCAAAAATCTCAACCATTGGGCTCATTCCTGAAGCGGTAAGATCTTGGTGAATGAGAGCATTGGCAACAAGCTCGCGAATTGCAATAACTGGATAAATTGTGACTTCTTTCCGTAGTGCTTCTTTAATAACTTCGCTTGCCGGAAGTAAGTTTTGGATGTATTGTATCAAGCCTTCAAATCCTACTGCATACCCTCGCTTACCTTCCTGTTCTCGTTCCGTTTTTTCCCGTGACGTTCCTACATACTTAATTACCCTTACTCCTTTTCGTTCCTTCCCAGAGAAGTTTTGTAATTCTTTTGCACCAAGGAGCACACCGAGATTAGTTATTCCTATTTCTCCACCAACTTTCTTGAGAATTTTTTGCACTCCAAGTTGTTCGCATATTGCATCGGAAGTTTGTGGAACAGGCAAATTCAACATCTCAAAAATTCGGATATATTCAAGACGTTGAAGAATATCTGTAACTGATGAAGATCTATACGCAATAATTTCTTCATAACGCAAAGGCTGTGAAATAAGAATCGCCTTTCGAATATCTTCTTTTGTCATCTTACGAGTTTGACCTGCTGAACGAGTAAACGCCTCTTCAATTGATTGTCCCCTGAGATGCACTGGTTTAGTCGACGATTCCAATACGTGAATAAATAATAGATTTTTTTCTCTAAAAGATTTTATTGAATAATCTATTGTCACTGCCGGCTCCAAACCATCACGAGCAATATTACCTATTTTCTTAAGAATCTCTTCTGTGTTAAGATGTTCAATCCCCAATACTTTCCCCTGACGGGTGACTCCAAAAACCAAGTAACCCCCACCTTCATAATTTGCAAAAGCCGACAAATGGTCATGAAATCGTTCTTCTTTTTGTGAAAGATCGGCTTTCCAATCCAATTGATTTAACTCTTGGGGTATTGGATCAAGACTCTTTACTAATAACTCTAAAGCGCTATTTTCCCAATTTTGCATCAAAATCACCTATTACATAAGCACTACATAAAAACTCTCGAAATTTTTCATTTTTTGCAGATATAAGTGTTGCAGTTACATAACACTAACATAAGAATCTTCAATATTTGCACATATTTAAGCGCATTATTTCCCTGATAATATCGTCTATAGTTTCTTTTTCCAATTAAGGATGTTTGTGAGCGGTTGTTAATTCCTTTACAAACAAAGAACCCGAGTTTGTTACTCGGGTTCTTTTATCTATGATCTTGCAATCAATCCATGATGCGGCGGAGAAATGCCGGCTTATCCAAATCGGATTGTGAAGATTCCATTTGATGAATTTTGCTTTCTTCCTGCGTCGGTGCAGCATTGATTGCGATGCCGCGGCGCATGTACGTCGGCGTATCGAGTTTCTGTAAATCACGTACGCCGTTCGGAATGTGATCGATGATTCCACTTTTGCGCGATGTTGCAAAACGATCCGGCTGCTGCTGTGTGCCTGCTTTTTTATTGAAGCCGGTCGCAATCACGGTGATCATGATTTCATCTTCCATGTTGTTATCAATCACTACGCCGGCAATCACTTCAACATCGCCGCCGGCTGCTTCGTGAATGACTCCGGTCGCTTCGTCCACTTCATGCAGTGATAAGTTTGGACCTCCGGTAATATTGACGAGCAATTTTTGTGCGCCGGCGATTTGCACACCTTCCAGCAACGGAGATGAGATAGCATTTTGCGCCGCTTCAATGGCGCGGTTTTCTCCGGTTGCAGTTCCGGTTCCCATCAACGCATCGCCCATTTCGCGCATCACGCGGCGAACATCGGCAAAGTCTACATTAATAAGTCCCGGGACGGTAATGATGTCCGAAATTCCACGGGTTGCATTGTAGAGGACTGCATTGGCAATTTCAAACGCTTCGATAATCGGCGTCGCTTTTTCAACGATTGTCAACAACCGTTGATTTGGAATGACGATCAATGTATCGACATGCTTTCGCAATTCTTCAATACCGTACTCTGCTTGAGCAGTTCGTTTCTTTCCTTCGTGCGTGAACGGCCTCGTTACAATTCCAACAACAAGTGCACCAAGACTTTTTGCAATGTTCGCAACAACCGGTGCACCGCCGGTGCCGGTGCCACCGCCCATACCTGCGGTAACAAACACCATGTCGCTGTTCGCCAGGATGCGTGCAATTTCTTCTTTGTCTTCTTCCGCCGCACGCTGGCCGATGGAAGGATCAGCGCCGGCACCGAGGCCGCGCGTTAAATTTTTTCCGATGCGGACTTTTGACGGTGCAGCATTCCGCTCAAGCGCTTGAACATCGGTATTGATTGCAACAAAATCGACACCGCTTAATCCGCGGTTAAGCATACTATGGACGGCATTTGATCCGCCGCCGCCGACACCAACAATGCGTATCCTTGCGCCGCTGTCTGCAGGACTATCGAATTCTATAGGCATATGAACTCCTTTTTGGTTAGAGGTTTATTGTTATTTTGTTTTGTTAATTTCATTTTCGTTAATCCGTAGTCAGTCTACTTCACTTCTCATAATTCATCGAACCAACCTTTCATTCGATCTAAAATTGATTTTGCACTGCCGCTCATTTTTTTGTTTGATTCAGCAACATTCGTCGTCACGCCGCGCGACCGATTTTTTATCGCATGAAGCACAAGGCCAACGCCTGTGGCATACATCGGGTTTTCAATTTCTCTCACAAAGCCGCCGCGGAACCCGCGCGGTATTCCAATTTTTACTGGCATCCCGAGCACTTCTCGCGCAAGATCTGCGGTCCCTTTGACGAGGGATCCGCCTCCTGTCAGCACAACGCCAGCGGATAAATGTTTTTGATACCCTGAGCGCTTAATCTCCAACGCGGCAATCTCTAAAATTTCTTCCATGCGCGGTTGAATGATCTGGCACAATAATTTTTTATCAATCGTCAATGGATCTCGTCCGCCTATTCCGGGAATAGTAATCGGATCGTTGTCGGCGATTGACGACATATGCGTATGGCCGTATTTAATTTTTAACTCTTCCGCTTGCGCTGTCAATACGCCAAGCCCGCGGCGCACATCGTCGGTTACTTTGCTTCCTGCAATTCCAATAACAGCGGTGTGGCGAATGGTGCGGTCTTCAAAAACAGCTAAGTCAGTCGTTCCGCCGCCGATATCAATCAAAGCGACACCAACCTCTTTTTCTTCTGTATCAAGCACTGCATCGCTGGAGGCAATTGGTTCAAGAACAATATCACTCACCTGCACACCTGAGCGTTGCACGCATTTCAAAATATTTTGTGCGGCAGATACTAGCCCTGTAATAATGTGCACGGTTGCTTCCATGCGCACACCGGACATTCCTACCGGATCGTATACACCGTCCTGCCCATCCACAATAAATTCTTGGGGAATGACGTGAAGAATTTTTCTGTCCGACGGAAGAGCGATTTTTTTTGTGTCTTCAATTAACCGATTCACATCACCTTGCGTAATTTCCTGCTCGGCACCGCTGATGGCAATGACGCCGCGGCTTTGGAAGCTCTGCACATGGTCACCGGCGATGCCCGCAACGACCGATTGAATTTTTACGCCCGACTGCGCTTCAGCATCGTGAATCGCTGCCGTAATTGAAGCGATCGTCTTATCAATATGGGTGATCACTCCCCGCGTTAATCCGTCGGACTTACTCTTTCCGATACCGAGAATGTTGATTTCATCATTGGCCGCAACGGAGGCAACGATAGCGCAAACTTTCGTCGTACCAATATCTAATCCGATAAATATATTTTCATTCATTATAATGTTCTTTCACGAAGTAGTTTTTCTTGATACTACAACTTGATCGTCAAATCGAATATCAATGTATTGAATCTCTTTGGTGTCGCTGTTCTGTAAAAATTTTTGCCAGAAGGCATCTAACTTTACCATCTTCTTTGTCACGTCCCCTTTTCCAAAAATAATTGGGACACCGGTTTCAAAAGAGTACAGGAGGATGTCGTGCTCTCTGTGAAGACGAATTTCCGAAATCGAATGAAACAGGTTTTCGCCGATTGTTCTTGACGAGCGGATAATTTCCAATGCTTCCTGCACGTCGGTATTCATAATTTTTTGCCCTGCTTGAAAGTTCGAAGCCGAATCAATTCCGCTGATGACCGGAATGTCGTACGTTTCGGTCGTCGACAAATACGGAAGCAACACCCCTTCATCATCAATGTAATGCAGTTCATTCCCTCCAAGAATTGCCGCCGGTTTCCGCTCTTCTATTTCAACTCTTAACATCGACGGTGAATCGCGTTTCACCACAGCCCGCTTCACAAAACTGTTTGCCAAAATATTTTGCTGCAAGATTGTCAAATCAAGATCATACATCGACACGTTGGATGGAATTTTCATCAATTGAATTACTTCATCTTTAGAAATGATGTTAATTCCTTCAACAGTAATCTGATGTACCAAAACATGAGCCTGCCATTTTCCCTTCACCAATAAAGTCACCAACACAACACACAATAACGCCGCAAAATAAATATAGACTCGTTTGCCGTAATGTTGTGTGGGTTCGTCTGGCTGTATGTTTTCTTCAACTTCCATCTCTTTAAAATTCTTTCAAGAACTGTTCGCCATATTTCCAAATATCTCCAGCGCCCATAGTGATGACGATATCACCGCTCTTAACATTTTTTTTGAGAAATGCCGACACATCTTTTTTATCCTGCACATAGTGCGCTTCTTTGTGCCCGTACTGTTTTGCCGCATTCACAATCAACTCACCGGTAATGCCCTGGATCGGTTCTTCACGCGCCGGATACACATCCGTCACAATCAGGACATCTGCAAAGAGAAATGCTTTGCCGAACTCTTCGTAAAAATCTCTTGTGCGCGAATATAAGTGCGGTTGAAATACGCACACCACGCGTTTGCGCCAGCCTGCTTTTGTTCCACTTAACGTCGCTCGGCATTCAGTCGGATGGTGCGCATAGTCGTCGTACACCACGACACCTTTCGCTTCACCTTTCTTTTCCCATCGGCGATACACGCCGGTAAATTTTTCGATGCCGGCTTTTGCATGTGCAAACGAAATACCAAGCTGCAGTCCAACGGCGAGTGCAGCCAGCGCGTTTTGCACGTTGTGTTTGCCGGGAATTTGGAGTGTTACTTTCCCAAGTTCGCTGTAATTCTGCATTACGGTAAATGCTGTCGTGTTATCCTTGTGATGAATGTCGACAGCCTGCAAATCTGCTTGTGACGAGTATAAGCCGTACGTCACAATTTTTTTCTTCCTCAGCTGCGGCAAGATATCCTGCAACGCCGGTTCGTCAAGATTCAACACGATGAATCCGTAGAACGGTACCTTGTTAGAAAATTGAACGAAGGCTCCTTTGATATCTTCCAAATCGCGGTAGCAATCAAGATGATCAGTTTCAAGCGTTGTCAGCACGGCAATGGTCGGTGTAATAGATAAAAATGAACGATCGAATTCATCTGCTTCAACGACAATAAAATCTCCTTTGCCGAGACGCGCATTCGTTCCGCCAAGGCCGTTAAGTTTCCCGCCGACGATTA
>JAQUOA010000140.1 GCA_028749215.1 Bacteroidota bacterium | reverse complement strand
GTCACTCATTAACAAATAGATCAACACGCCGGTATGGTCTTTGGTGTTCGCCATCCCGAGTTCATGAAAATTCTTAACGGCTAAATCATAAATGGATAATTTCCGTTCTTTGAATCGCCGAGCTTTGCGAATACTCACCCGGATTTCTCCTATGGTTTTCTTTTCCGCCTCAGCAATTGTATCAGAAACAAGTTTCATTTCTTCTTTCGTCAACAAATTTTTTGAAAAGAAACTCATCGTTGGCACCTCACATAATGTTTAATTGTTGTCAAACTTTACCACGAACCGCTTGCACCGCCGCCGCCAAAACTTCCGCCCCCTGCTGACCACCCGCCACCACCGCCACCACCGCCAAACGATCCCCAGCTTCCTCCACTGCCTCCTCCTCCAAATCCTCCCCACCACCATGAATTGTATCCTCGGGAAGAAATTCCGGAACGTCTTGCACGCCCAGAAAGAAAAGAAAAAATCATAATAATGATGAAGATGATAAAAACAGGTGCCCATCCGGAATCTGAATTCCTTTTTCTTTCACCTTTATATTCGCCTTTTGTGGCAAGCATAATTGATTCGATGGCTGCTGAAATTCCACCGTAATAATCTCCTTCACGAAATTTTGGCCGAATTTCGTTCTGAATAATTTGTTCACAGAGCGCATCGGTAAGAACTCCTTCTAAACCATACCCCACTTCGATAGATATTTTTCGATCGTCTTTTGCAATTAAAATAAGTACGCCATTATCTTTGCCTTGTTGTCCAATCTTGTTTTCCTTGAGAACATTCATGCCAAAATCACGGATCTCTTCACCGTTCAATGTAGAAAGCATTAACACAACAAGCTGATTAGATGTAGTATCTTCAAAGCGTATAATTTGCTTTCGGAGAGATCGATATTGATCAATATCAATGGTGTTGGTAAGATCGGTAACCGGATCGACGACCTTGGGAATTTCCGTTTGTGCAAACGCAAATTGAACCACAAAAGTGCAGGCAAAAAGAAAAGCCGTCAGCAACACTTTATTGTATCGGTGACCCTTATTAGTTCGCAGCATTTTAATTAAACTGAACTTTCGGTGCAGTTTCGGCACCAGCTACTGCTTGAAAATATGATTTTTGTGTGAAGCCGCCGAACCCGGCGATTAATGAAGTTGGAACGGTTCGGATTGTAGCATTGTAACTTTGCACGGTTTCATTGAACCGTTTGCGTTCAACTGAAATTCTATTCTCTGTCCCTTCGAGTTGGGATTGCAATTGTAAAAAGTTTTCGTTCGCTTTTAAATTAGGATACTGTTCTACAGTAACAAGCAAGCGAGAAAGTGCCGACGATAATTGTCCTTGGCTTTGTTCAAACTGATGAAATGCCTGCGGATTTTTCAAAAGCTCCGGTGAAAGCGTTACTTGCGTCGCCTTAGCACGTGCTTCGATGACAGCCGTTAATGTCGATTTTTCAAAATTTGCAACTCCCTGAACTGTTGCCACGAGGTTTGGAATCAGGTCCATTCTGCGTTGATACTGATTTTGCACCTGCGCCCATGAAGCATTGACTCCTTCATCTAATTTCACCAACCCATTATATTTTCCCATACCCCACATAATCATCAGCAAGATTACTCCAAGAACACCAAGTAAGATAATGACACCTTTTTTCATTTGTTACTCCTTCAATTGTTTACGAATTAAATATAGTTGAAAAATGCCTGAGATACTTGATACCGAACAATCAGTTTTTCAGCAAGTCTCTCGAGATCACCATGCGCTGAATTTCAGAAGTTCCTTCATAGATTTCTGTAATTTTAGCATCACGCAAATATCGTTCAACATTGTACTCGCGTACATAACCGTAGCCGCCGTGGATTTGAATAGCCTCAAGTGCTGCTTTCACTGCTGTTTTAGACGTATACAACTTTGCCATGGCGGCCTGTTTTCCAAATTGTTTTCCTTCATCCTTCAATGCTGCTGCTTGATACGTCAGCATACGGGCGGCTTCAATTTCAGTTGCCATATCAGCAAGTTTAAATTGAATTGCCTGCAGATCGGCAATCGGTTTACCAAAAGCTTTTCTTTCTTTGGAGTATTTTACAGCAGCATCTAAACTTCCCTGCGCAATACCAAGCGCTTGTGACGCGATTCCGATCCGCCCGCCTTCAAGCGTCATCATTGCAAATTTAAATCCAAATCCTTCTTCGCCGATTCTGTTTGCTTCAGGAATTTTTACACTTTCAAAAGTAAGAGAAACCGTATCAGAGCTTCGAATACCGAGCTTGCGCTCCTTCTTCCCATGTGAAAATCCTTGCATTCCTTTTTCAACAATAAATGTGCTGATGCCTTTATGTCCTTTTGAAGGATCGGTTTGTGCCATCACCAAAAAGTAATCGGCATTGATTCCATTCGTGATCCAATTTTTTATCCCGTTTAAAATATAATGATCACCATTCTTTACAGCCACCGTATGTTGGTTGGTTGCATCGCTTCCTGCTTCCGGTTCGGAGAGGGCAAAGGCTCCAAGTTTCTTTCCAGATGCCAACGTTACAAGATACTTTTGTTTTTGTTCATCCGATCCCCATTTATAAAGACCGTGACAGACAAGAGAATTGTTGACGGACATGATCACACCCACAGAAGCATCAACTTTAGAAATTTCCTCCATCGCAATAACATAGCTTAGTGTATCAAGTCCGGCACCGCCGTATTGTTCCGGCACCATCATCCCCATGAATCCGAGTTCGCCAAGTTTTTTTATTTGTTCGTGCGGAAACAATTCCTTTTCATCGCGTTCATCGGCAGAAGCAGCAAGCTCATCATGCGCAAACTGTCGTGCAGTTTCTTGAATCATTTTATGCGTTTCGTTGAGTTCGAAGGTCATTCATTCCCCATTCAGAAAAGCTGATGCCAAAGTGCGATATAATGTTTTTACATCCCCTTGTGCTGCAGCATAGTTGACAAAATTATTTTGTTTGAGAATAATCGTAGAAACCTTTACCTGTCTTGCGACCAAGATGTCCGGCAACAACCATCTTTTTCAGCAACGGACATGGACGATATTTAGAATCACCAAGTCCGTCGTACAATACATTCATAATAGAAAGACAAACATCCAAACCGATAAAATCTGCAAGGGTAAGCGGTCCCATCGGATGATTCATACCGAGCTTCATGACGGTGTCAATAGATTCGGGTGTCGCCACTCCTTCCATCACACAGTACATTGCTTCGTTCAACATTGGGAGCAAAATTCTGTTTGACACAAATCCCGGATAATCATTCACTTCAACCGCAACTTTTTCTACTGTCTCTGATAATAGTTTCACAGTTCGATAGGTCTCATTGGAAGTTGCTAAACCGCGAATCACTTCCACCAGTTTCATGAGCGGAACTGGGTTCATGAAGTGCATGCCAATAACTTGCTGAGGGCGTTTTGTGACAGCGGCAATTTCCGTTATTGAAATTGAAGAAGTGTTCGTTGCAAGAATCGCATTCGTTGGAGCATGCGCATCAATCGTTTTAAAGATTTCCAGCTTCACAGATTTATTTTCTGTGGCTGCTTCAATAACGAGGTCTGCATTTTTCACAGCATCGGTAAGCATGAGAGACGGTTTTATATTTGCCAGTGCTTTTATTTTCTGTTCCTCGTTCAGCGTTCCTTTTTTAATCTGACGATCCAGATTCGATGTTATTGTTTTGATTCCGCGATCAATAAATTCTTGTTTGATATCATTGAGAGTCACTGAATATCCGTACTGCGCAAAGACATGAGCGATGCCGTTTCCCATCGTTCCGGAACCGATAACAGTAATATTTTTAATTGGCATAATAAGATCCTAACGTTGGTTTACATCATTTCCACGATCACTGCGCTTGCTTCTCCGCCGCCGATACAAATTGCGGCAAGGCCTCGTTTTAAATTTCGTTGCTTCAAAGCATAAATCAGCGAAACTAAAATCCGTGCACCGCTTGCACCAATCGGATGGCCAAGCGCTACAGCGCCGCCATTCACGTTTACTTTATTGACATCTAACCCGGCGATTTTATTGACTGCTAAGCAGACAAGGGCAAATGCTTCATTCAATTCAAACAGATCAATCTGATCAATACGCAAATTGGTCTTCTTTAAAATTTTTGGAATGACATCTGCCGGTGCAGTCGTAAACTGTTCAGGGTTTTTTGCAAAAGATGCTTGAGCAATTATTTTAGCAAGCGGCTTTATGTTTAACGATTTTGCTTTGTCAGATGACATCAGCACCACAGCAGCAGCACCATCATTAATCTTAGAAGAATTAGCGGCAGTCGCAGTTCCTTCTTTTGAAAATGCAGGCTTCAATTGCGGTATCTTGTCAAAATTAGTTTTAAGCGGTTCTTCGTCTTCTTCTACAAAAGTAACTTCACCTTTCTTTCCAGCTATACCAACTTTTACAATTTCATCTTTAAATCGGCCGGTCTTCAACGACTCTTGTGCTCGTTTATAACTTAGTATCGCAAATTCATCTTGATGTTGTCTGGTAATTTTAAGTTCGGCAGCCGTTGTATCTGAAAAATTTCCCATCGGTGCATTTTTATAAGCGTCGAGCAAACCATCTCTCATCATCGAATCATACAATTCACTGTTTCCCATTTTATATCCGAAGCGAGCTTTATCAAGCAAAAACGGAGCATTAGACATTGATTCCATTCCGCCAGCAACAATAACTTCCGCATCGCCAAGCTGAATTGCCTGAGCACCAAGCATGATTGCTTTCAATCCCGAGCCGCACACCTTATTGACTGTCAAACATTCCACTGAAGTCGGCAACCCTGCACCAAGCGCGGCCTGACGTGCGGGTGCCTGACCAACGCCTGCTTGAATAACGTTGCCCATGATAACTTCGTTAATAATTTCTTTTTGAATTGATGCGCGATTGATGGCTTCTTGAATGGCAATGGCACCAAGCTTTGGCGCGGCAAGTGAACTGAGCGTGCCGCCAAACGAACCGATAGGTGTCCGGCAAGCACTGACGATGACTACCTCGTTCATAGGTATTTCCTTTCAATCTTTTGCTGCGTCATTCCAAATTTAATGGCATCCTTGTAAGGATGTTCTTCGGAATCTTTATGTTTAAGGAGCTGAAAATTTTCACCGAGAGTGTAACTTCAGCACGACGAAGACTGGTGAACGTATTTTTGTTTGACAAATTTACATGGAAAAAGGCGAAGTTCCAAAATAAAAAAGCCATCCGGGAAGATGGCTTTTTTCACTTAACTATTCATTGACTTTAAGAATTCTTTGTTTGATTTTGTCCCTCTTAATTTTTCAAGCAAGAATTCCATTGCCTCTACAGGGCTAAATTCGCTTAGGAATTTTCGCAAAATCCAGACGCGATTTAATTCATCTGGTCCTAACAGAATTTCTTCTTTGCGTGTTCCAGACCGATTCACATCCAACGCCGGAAATATTCTGCGATCTGAAAGTTTTCGATCGAGTACAATTTCGCTGTTCCCCGTTCCTTTAAATTCTTCAAAAATCACCTCATCCATTCTGCTGCCGGTTTCTACAAGAGCTGTCGCTATAATGGTCAAACTTCCTCCATCTTCAATATTTCTCGCTGCTCCAAAAAACCGCTTTGGACGATGCAGTGCCATTGCATCCACGCCACCAGAGAGAATTTTTCCGGAGTGAGGAACAACGGTGTTATGAGCGCGAGCAAGCCGCGTAATACTATCGAGCAAAATTACGACATCATGCTTCGCTTCAACCAATCGTTTAGCTTTTTCAATCACCATATCGGCTACTTGAACGTGCCGCTCTGCAGGTTCATCAAATGTTGATGCAACTACTTCAGCACTGACGCTGCGTTCCATGTCCGTCACTTCCTCAGGACGTTCATCGATCAATAACATCAACAATTTTACCTCAGGATGATTGCGTGCAATACTGTTGGCAATTCTTTGCAACAAAATTGTTTTACCTGCTTTTGGGGGAGAGACAATCATTGCACGCTGGCCTTTTCCAATCGGCGAAAGCATATCCAAAATACGCATCGAATATTCACCGGGAGCTGATTCCAACACCAATCGTTCTTCGGGATACAACGGCGTAAGGTTATCAAATAAGATGCGATCTCGAATATTTTGCGGGTCATCATCATTCACCCCTTCAACACGAAGTAAAGCAAAGAACCGTTCACCTTCTTTCGGAGGACGCACCTGTCCGCTGACGGTATCGCCAGTGCGGAGGGCAAACTTTTTTATTTGTGAGGGTGAGACGTAAATATCATCCGGAGAAGGAAGATAATTGTAGTCAACAGAGCGCAAAAAGCCATATCCGTCAGGCAAGACTTCCAAGACACCTTTACTGAAAGTCTGTCCATCTTTGGCACTTTGTGCTTCAAGGACTTTGAAAATAAGCTCTTGCTTGCGAAGGTCGCTATAACCGGTGAGACCAAGATCCTTGGCGATTTTATTAAGGTCGGAAATTTTCTTGGACTTAAGTTCAGAAATGTCCATTGGCATAGAAGAAGGAATCCTCCAAAATTTATAGTGTGTGAGTGATAAAAAATATTACAGTAGCAATAACACTGCTGTGTGATGAATAGTTCGTATGAATAGGGATTACGTTAGATTAGTTTTTTTCGATGTTTCTTGTGGAATTGAAAATCAGGAAAGAAGCATACTTAATTCTGAATTCAAGTTATTGTAATTGGGTTGTAATGTCAAGAACTTTTTTGACGCTGTTCAAAAATTGTCTTATCCTCTGTTGCATTCTTGAACAATTATTTTTCTCCAAGCTTTTGGCTGTACAGGTAGATCAACTTGTGAATGTCTTCCAATGATCCTCCAAGTTTTACCATTTCCGCCAGAAAGGTACTTGATGGAACAATTGCTCTGTCATTGTTGAGCAACTCATGGGAATGTTTAGCATCTTCAATCCGTTCAAGCAATTGCCGCAGAAGTATCTTAACAGCTTTTGCTTGTCCAGTATCCTCCCTTTTCTTTACGTACGTATCTTTTATTTCCTTTAAGTGAATACCAACCTTGACTCGCGCCAACAACTCTTCCCGCGCATATGGTTTGATCATGTAATCATCCGCTCCGGCTTCAAAGGCATGGACAATGTCGTCTGTCAAAATTCTATTGGAAAGAATAATCACATGCATATTTTTACATCGAACATCGTTCTTCATTCTCTTCACTATTTCAATACCGTCGGGTTCGGGTATCTGCCAATCCAGTAAAACCACGTCGGGTTGAAAAGATTTTATTTGTTCCCACGCCTCATCGCCTGTTGTTGCTTTTGCTACTCGATATCCTTGCGATTCCAACAGGCTGGTTAGTGGAATTAAAAACATCGCGTCATCATCGACAGCCAAAATTTTTGCGTTCATGAAAATCCGGTAATTGAAGAGTTGAAATAACGTCGTGTTACTTTGAATATAGTGATATTTTCATTGTTGCAACACTGAAAATCAATGCAAAGTTTTCACCGATTCGCCGACCACGTAATGTGAACCGGAGATCACCAACAAGGAATTTTTGGTGCATAATTTTCTGCCTAAGGCAATAGCCTCGGAAACAGATCGTGTTTTG
>JAQUOA010000139.1:3032-7559 GCA_028749215.1 Bacteroidota bacterium | reverse complement strand
AGTAGGCAATCTGTGCAATGGCGCTCTGTGTTGCCGAAATGTACGGCTGCACCACAACATCCGCCGCTGAAAAGAAGATATGAACTTTTTCATTTGGAATATAATCCGAAATGATGGTGGTGATGTTTTCTAGTCCCGCCTCTTTGATATGGGCGCGGTACTTTTCTTCATCGCCATAGTACTCTCCTGCAATCAACAGACGAAGATTCATTTTTTCATTGACGATTTTCATCGCATCAATCAGCACATGAAGCCCCTTATATGGTCGTACATAGCCGAAGAACATGATCACTTTTTCATTTGTAATATGAAGTTGTTTCCGCGCTTCTTCTTTAGGAATTCTTTCTTTAAAGAGATCAAACATCGGTAGCGCAATGCGTTTGTAATGTGCGTTCGGGACAAACGATTTCAAATCTTTTTCCACCACTTCGGATTGAGCGATGAAATAATCGGTGAAGCAAGTGAGCCATCGCGTAAAAATTAAATCACCGGGACGTTTTTCGTGCGGAATTAAGTTGTGAAGAATTGTAAGAGTCTTAGTCTTTTTGCTGCGAAGAAGTGCATGAAGCGTTCCTGTGCTAGGCGCTAGAAATGGAATCCAAAATGTTGAAATAACAAGATCGACATTCTTCTTTCTCAGTCGTAAGCCGTGCCAAATCCAATTCAATGGATTGATGGAATCGATAAGCGCCGTGCTCGGCACCGGAATTCCTGCTTCGCCGCTTTCTTCCTGTGTCTTTCCCGGAAAAAGAATTTTAGGATACTGCCTTGTATAGTTGATAATTTCGACGTTGTGTCCGCGTTGAGTAAGGTGCGTATACAACATCGCAATGAAGTGTGCCATGCCGCCGCGAAGTGGATAAGCAGGACCGAGAAGGAGAATGTTCATACAATTGGTTTTGCAATCTTTTTTAATTCATCCCACATTGGTTTCACGTCTAAGAGTTTTGACCAATTTTCAATATACTCGGTGTCTAATTTATGATGCTGTAATTCGTAGATTCGTAACGCATCGGTGTTCTGTTTCGTGCTGCCCCCGCTATCTTTAGACCATTTCAACTTCATTAAAATTGTATCTTCGGGAGTTGAAACATACATACGAACGCCAAGTGCCCGTTGGACATATTTTCTTTTAAAGCGAGATTGATCAAATGCTTCGTTCGTAAGAATCCAAAAATCAATTTTATCTCCCGTATCGGTTTGAATAAGATTAAACATGCTTTTGTGGACAATGGCCTCACGAATGCTTTCCTCGGTGAGGTAATACTGAGGCGGAGGAAATGATCGAATCAATGTTGGTATTGATGTTTCGGTAATGCTGACGACCATGTCAATGTCGTGAGAAGTTCTTGGTTCACCATGCAGGCTTGAGGCAACCGAGCCGGTGATCATGTAGTCAATATTGTTCTGGTGCAAAACGGAAAGAGTTTTACTTAAAAGTTTCTGTTGTAGCATTTGGTAATTCGTTCTAGGTATAACACTTTTATTTCCACTTCATTCTTTTCAGGAAATCGCGATCGTAATCCTTCCAAGAACAGTTGCTTCGAAAATTCCGATAACTCAATTGCTTTCCGAAGGCGGCCTTCCGGTCCAAGTTTCTTTAAAGCGACAAGATATTGCTGATGGTTTGGTTGCGGTTTTATATTCATCACAATTCTTCTCTGATGGAATATTCTCTTTCCATGTGTTGATTGCGCGTAATGAGTTCGCCAAGAAGTCCCATGGAAATAAATTGCACACCGACAATGATCATGATAAGGCTCACCAGAAACAGCGGGCGATTGCTCAGGGCGATGCCATTAAAAAATTTTTCGTATGTCAACCAGCCGCCGATCATCAAACCGACGAGCACTGAAAAAATTCCCCATCCTCCGAATAAGTGCAATGGCCGTGTGATATACCGAGTAGTAAAAACAACGGTAAGTAAATCGAGAAACCCCTTGAAAAATCTTCCCATCCCGAATTTTGTCTTCCCGAATCTTCGTGGACGATGATTGACCACGGTTTCTCCGATTCGAAATCCCTGCCAGTGCGCCAATGCAGGAATATAGCGATGAAGCTCACCGTATACATTCACACTCTTTACTACATCGCGTCGATAGCCTTTCAATCCGCAATTAAAATCATGGATACCAATACCGGTCACTTTGCCCGTGACGAAATTAAAAAATTTTGATGGAATTGTTTTCGATATTGGATCCCGGCGCTTTTTCTTCCATCCCGAAACAACATCATAGCCGGATTTCAATTCGCGGATCAAGGTCGGAATTTCTGCCGGATCGTCTTGCAGATCGGCATCCATGGTAATAACAAATTCACCTTGAGCTTTTTGAAAACCGACCATCAGCGCGGCGCTCTTGCCGTAGTTCCGCCGGAAGCGGACTGCTTTCACGCGATTGTTGCGTTGGCGAAGTTCGCGCAGCACTTTGAATGAGTTGTCGGTTGAACCATCATCAACAAAAATTAATTCGTAGTTGCCGCCAACTTTATTCAGCGAATTTTTTAATTGTTCGTGCAGTTCGCGCAGCGATTCATCTTCATTCAACAATGGAATAATGACGCTGACGTACGGTCTGTTTTGCTGGTGATGCTGAGGCTGACGAGGTTGTCCCTGCTGCGGTTGTCTTGGGGGTGGTTTTTTTTCTTCTGCCACTTCAGGGAAAATCGATGCCGGTAATTCTTCGGCACGTTCTAACGATGGAAATTCACTTTCGGGTGTTTCTGTCGGTTTTTTTTGCGGCCGGGGATAGCGCCCCTTAAAATTTTTACGGCGAAAAGGATTTTCGCGTTTTGGGTTTTGTTGTTGGTTCTGTGGATCTTGCGTTTCGTCTGCCATAGTTCTTCATTTTTCAGGATGATCGCGCCTTCACCAATTATTGAAAGCGTTGCATCTCTTTTATTTCGATAGCAAAGTAGCACAAATAGGGCTGAAATGCAATGCGGGGTCATTTGCATTGTTTTTGTAGAAAGTCGGCGTACTGTTCCTTTGAATTTCGTGCAAAAAAAGATAAATTCTATTACGCTATTCTGTTCCACAATCACTTTTTTAATATCACTTATGGAAAACGAACGAAGTTCTATTATCACTCAAGGAACAAACCGAACACCCAACCGCGCTATGCTTCGTGCGGTCGGATTTCAGGACGGCGACTTTGCAAAACCAATCATCGGTGTCGCCAATGGTTTTTCCACAATCACACCATGTAATCTCGGCTTGAATGATCTTGCCTCTGAGGCTGAAAAAGGAATCAAAGAATCGGGCGGAATGCCGCAGATGTTCGGAACAATTACCGCGAGCGACGGCATTGCGATGGGAACCGAGGGAATGAAATTCTCCCTCGTATCGCGTGAGGTCATTGCCGATTCAATTGAAACGGCCTGCAACGGCCAGTGCATGGACGGCGTCATTGCTGTCGGCGGGTGCGATAAAAATATGCCCGGCGCAATGATTGCCATGGCGCGAATGAATATTCCTGCAGTTTTTGTGTACGGCGGAACGATTAAACCGGGACATCATCCAAAAGATGGACGGGATTTAAACATCGTCAGCGCATTTGAAGCGGTCGGACAGTTCAGCGCGGGAAAGATTAATGAAGCAGAATTGAAAGAAGTGGAATGTTACTCTTGTCCCGGAGCCGGTTCCTGCGGTGGAATGTACACCGCCAACACTATGTCTTCCGCTATTGAAGCAATGGGAATGAGTTTGCCGTATTCATCCACCATGTCCGCCGAAGATGATGAAAAAAAACAGAGCGCTCACGAATCCGGTAAAGTTCTTCTTGGCGCACTTCGCAAAAAAATTCTTCCAAGCCAGATACTTACACGCAAAGCATTTGAAAATGCCATTACTGTTGTTAACGCCATTGGCGGATCGACAAACGCGGTGCTTCATCTTTTGGCAATCGCTCACTCGGCACATATTCCTCTCACCATTGAAGATTTTGAAGTTCTCCGCAAACGTGTTCCCGTGCTGTGCGATTTAAAACCGAGCGGAAAATTTCTTGTGGTTGATTTTCATAAAGCGGGCGGCGTACCGCAAGTGATGAAAATGCTTCTTGTGAATGGTTTGCTTCATGGCGATTGCCTCACCATTACCGGGAAAACGATTGCAGAAGTTTTAAAAGATGTTCCAACTGAACCGCGAGCCGATCAACAGGTAATTCATCCGTTCAACAAACCGCTGTACAAAGAAGGACATCTGATTATTCTGAAAGGAAATCTCGCCACCGAAGGTGCCGTCGCAAAAGTTACCGGTGTAAAAAAGCCAATCATTACCGGGCCCGCACGCGTGTTCGATTCCGAAGAGCTTGCCATGGCAGCAATTACCGGCGGAAAAATTAAAGCTGGAGATATTCTCGTCATTCGGTACGAAGGACCCAAAGGTGGTCCCGGAATGCGTGAAATGTTGGCTCCAACCTCCGCCATTATCGGCGCAGGGCTTGGAGATTCTGTCGGCTTAATCACGGACGGAAGGTTTTCCGGCGGCACGTACGGCTTGGTTGTAGGCCACGTTGCACCCGAAGCGGC
>JAQUOA010000139.1:0-2932 GCA_028749215.1 Bacteroidota bacterium | reverse complement strand
TCATGATGCTTCACGAGCAAGGCAAACTTGAATACGATGATGTAGTGCAAAAATTCATTCCTGATTTTCCGTACAAGAATATCACCGTTCGTCAACTGTTGGCGCATCGTTCCGGGCTTCCCAACTATATGTACTTTGCGGGCAAATATTGGAAGAGCAAAAAAACATTTCTCACCAACGAGCAGCTGCTTGGCATCATCCAACAGTATAAACCACGCGTTGAATTTTCGCCGGACAAGAGATACAAATACAGCAATACGGGTTATGCCGTTCTGGCATCCATTGTAGAACATATCTCCGGGTTGCCGTTTGATGAATTTATGGAGCAAAACATTTTCGCCCCGCTGGAAATGACTAACACGTTTATCTCCAATCCCAAAAATAAAAAAACGATTGAGTACGAAACGATCGGGTACACAAAACGAAAACGCAAAACATCCTCAAGTTTTCTCGATGGTGTCACGGGAGACAAAGGGGTATACTCAACTGTTGAAGATTTGTTTACGTGGGATCAGGCACTCTACACTGAAAAGTTGATCAAACAGTCAACGCTGGAAGAAGCCTTTACTCCGAACAGTTACGACTACAAACGGCGCAATAATTACGGATTCGGCTGGCGCATCGATACGCAGGATAACGGCAGCAAAATTGTCTATCACGGCGGTTTGTGGGGCGGTTACAACTGTTTGTTTGTCCGCCGATTGGAAGATCACACCGCCATCATTATTCTCGGCAATAAAGTCAATTGGAGTTTCGGAGATCCCGAGCAGCTCATCGGCATCGTCGATTCGGTGGAGACATATTGACGTGTTTCTTTCTCCTCTCCGTCCAAAAAAATTTTTGTGCTGTGTCATTCGTTTCTTGACTTTCTATAAAGAATTGACCAAATTTTCGCAGTTTATACCTGCCATTTTATACAATAACCAAAGGAGTTTTGCATGACGACAGACGCCACTACATCCAAAGGATTGCAATGGAAGTGGATTAGTATAGGAACCATTGTCGGTGTTATTCTTTCTCTGCTGTTGTTTTCCATTATGAAGTCAGTCTTTACCGGATCAGATACCGTTCCCAGAATTATCTCTCTGTTAGGATTCATTGTGATGGGAATAGTTATCGGATACAAGTCTCCCGGATATACCATTACTGAACCCGCTCTCGGCGGTTTCCTGACGATTCTTATCACCATTCCTATTTTCAGTAGCGCTTTAAATTACAATCCCGGTACAACCGAAAAAGTTCTCGCGCCAGTTTTCGGATTCCTGTTTGCACTGCTTGGCGGCTGGGTTGGCGAAGAACTCGATCATTCTGAAAAGGGACACGACCGGTTTACGTGGGGCAGTTTAGAGTGGGGATGGATTATTGCCGGTACGGTGATGGCGTTTGTGCTGAACAATTTTTTTGTCTTCGGATTTTTTGCGCTCTTGAGGTTCGGCACCGGCGGTATTCTTTTCTCGCTTGCCATCAGTTTTGTGTTAGCGGGTGTGATCGTCGGATATAAATCTCCGGGTGTAACCATTAAAGAAGCAGCGATTGCAGGAGTCTTCAGCGTCGTCCTTAATTTTCTGCTTCTCTACATCGGATTTGAAGGGGCAATACTTCCGCTCGACTATATGATCGGCATTCTCGTTGGCGGATTTGTCCTTTCGCTTCTCGGCGGCTGGCTCGGAGAAAAGCTTCAAGCGTTTATGGAAAACGATAAGACGGAAGAGTAGCTCTTTATTTTAATATTATTGTTTTTTGCAGGGGGCGTGTTGCCCCCTTTTTTATTTTTGGAATATAACCACAAGAGCTAAGACAAAAAAAATCACATTAGGGAAAGCAAGATGCGCTTTTTACAATTGTTTACATTGTTCATGCTTACGGTATACATTGGAAAAGCAGATATGAGTGCCACGAGTATCGATGGGGTGATAATACCATTACCTGCACTCCAACAAAAGAAAGATTCAACTTTATTGATGCAACAAAAAAATTTAATTGTGCTTGATTTTGTTTTATCCTATGGTGGTTTCGTTGGTTTGCAATATGAAAGATCGCTAACAAACATCGTTTCGGCAGAGTTGGGCGTTGTGCCAACTTATTTTAAAAACTCAGGTACAATAATTCCTGTTGGCCTAAATATATTTCTTCCCTTTGGAGATAAACATCGAGTAGGAACTACATTGCGACTCCTTTTCCACTCTGGTGGTTTGCCTACATCGGTCGAAAGAGAATCAAAATTGTTAATTACGAGAATTTCCATTGAGGAAACACCGGTTCCTTCCTTTGGCTTTTATTATCAATTTAAAAGTGATTATTCACTGATGTATAGATTTGGTTTAGGCGTTGTCGGCGTGGCGGAGGTTATTCCTGTTGTTGAATTTAAGGTTGGATATATTTTCTAATTCATAAAAAGGAGAACTCTGGGTTTTATCTAGCTTTGTAACAATAAAAAAGGGAACTCTATTGAGTTCCCTTTTTTATTTCTTCTTTATATAAACTGTTTATTTCTTCGGCGGCTTCGGCATGTTCTTGGCAATTCTCTCCATGAATCCTGCTTTGCGTTTCCCTTCCGGAATTTTTTTCAACGGCTCGTCTTTATGACGCTGGTTAAAATAATATTGCTGTCCAATGGAAAGAATGTTGAACACAAAGTAGTACAGATTCAAGCCGGATGGAAAATGATTGAACATAATCGTCATCATAATCGGCATCATCCAAATCATCGCTTTTTGTGTCGGGTCTGTCACCGTTTGCCGTTGTTGAACAAACATGGTAATACCCATTGCCAGGGTTAATCCGCTTAAATAATTGCCAAGCAAGGGCAGTGTGAACGGCAGCGTTACCAGAACATCGGGAACAGAAAGATCGGTAATCCAGCCAACGAACGGCGCGTGACGCAGTTGAATTGTGGCCGTAAACAACGAATACAGCGCGTATAGAATCGGCA
>JAQUOA010000012.1 GCA_028749215.1 Bacteroidota bacterium | reverse complement strand
GTGTAATTGGCATTGTCGCTCATGATGACCAGGGGCCACATGAAGTCATTCCACGTTCCCATGAATGTGAATAGCGCAAGGGTAAATAAAATCGGTCGACACAGTGGAAGGATTACTGAACGGTACACTTTAAAATCGCTTGCACCATCCATCCGCGCCGCTTCAATAAGACTGTCGGGAATTGAACCGGCAAATTGGCGGATTAAAAAAATTCCAAAAATACTCGCCAGCCCCGGAATAATTGCACCTACGTACGTGTTCACTAAGCCCATAGTCTTGAGCATCAAAAACAAGGGAAGCATCGTCACTTGTGCAGGAACAACCATGCCGCCTAACAAGAGCCGAAAAAGTTTATCACGTCCCCGAAATTGATACTTAGCAAATGCAAACCCTGCCATGGAATTGAACAACAACGAAACGAGAGTCACTGCGGTGGCAATAATAAAACTGTTGAGGAAGTAACGGCCCATGTGAAGCCGCTCTGTCAACGCCATATAATGTTCAAATGAGATATGTTTCGGCAAAAAATGCAGCGGAACTTCGCTGGCTTCGCCCGGTGCCATAAAGGATGCGGAGACCATCCAGACCACCGGTACCAACGAAATAAACGCCACGAAGAACAGCCCTGCGTTCAAAAGAACAACCGGCGTGCGATTTTTCATGATTGCATCCTCTTCTGAAACACCATCTGCAAGACGGAGAAGAAAAGAATCACGGCAAAGAGAATGAAGGCAATCGCCGCAGCAAATCCCATATTCCACCATCGGAATCCTTGTTCGTACATCATCAGTACAATACTCGTCGTCGCATTCATTGGTCCGCCTTCGGTCATCACATACGGTTCGGCAAACAATTGAAAATATCCGATCACGGTAATCATCACCACAAACACACTCGTCGGTGCCAGCATCGGAATGGTGATATCGATAAATTGTCTCCATCCCCCTGCGCCATCCATGTGCGATGCTTCGTATAATTCTTCCGGAATATTCTGCAATCCGGCAATGAAGATAAGCATGTTGTAACCGAAATTTTTCCAGACCGACATCGCTATGATTGCCGGCATCGCAATATCGGGATTGCCGAGCCAGTCAATTGGCGCAACGCCAAAGTATCCAAGTGCGTAGTTCAACAGTCCGTGTGCCGGGTGAAAAAGGTACCGCCACACCACCGCGACAGCAACCAAGCTTGTCACCACCGGAAGAAAATAGACTGTGCGGAAGAACGGTTTGAAACGGGCAAGTTTTGAATTCACCATTAACGCGGCACCAAGCGAAACGGCAACAGAAAACGGCGCCCCGACAATGACGAAGTAAAAGGTATTCTTCATTGCAATCCAGAACAACGGTGTTTCCAGAATGCGGATGTAATTTTGAAAACCCATGAAGCGCACGTAACTTATATTGCCGAGCGCATAGATATCGAAATCGGTAAAGCTCATGATAAGAGCGCTGACAACAGGAATAACGAAGAAGATGAAAATTGCCGTCAACGCCGGTGAAAGAAACAGCCACGCTGCAGCAGTATGTGATTCTCTTTTTTGTTTGTTGATCTGTTTGCTCATGGCATTGATTTTTTTTCCACCAACCATCGTCGTTTGTCAAGCATCTGGTCAACTTCAGCATCAAATTTTTTCAACGCTTCGTCCACGGTCAACGTTCCCGTGGCAATGTATTCAACGTAAATTTGGAGACGGATAACGATTTGCTCCCACTCTGAAACCTGCGGCAACGGTTCCACTCTTTGCAGTTGCTGATAGAATGCCTGGATGTGAATGTTGTGCGCCAGTGAAGTATCTTCCCACGCAGATTTTCGCGGCGGAAGATTGCCGGTGATATTGTAGAACCTAATGGATTGCTGACGCGATCCTAAAAATTCTATGAACTTCCATGCTGCCTCTTTGTGTTTGCCGTTTTTATTAATCACAAGACTTGTTCCGAGAGGCAGTGAATTTCCCGGATAGGTTGTGTCCATCGACGGCAGCGGCGCGGTCATCCACTCATTTTGTAATTCAGGCGGAATGCGCCGGGTAAATTCTCCGATGTTCCATGGACCGGTGATGTACAATGCAATCAATCCGTCGGAAAAAGAGTTGTAGAGATTGGTAATCAACTGCATTCCGGACGGTGAATATTCTTTTTGATAAAATTTTGCCAACAGTTCGAACGCTTTGTGAAACTCCGGCCCGCTGAAATTTCCGCGCGTGTTGTTGTTCCGTAAAAATTTTCCGCCTGACTGCATTCCAAGAGCAATTGCCGGAACCCATTCGTTGGTGGGAAAGAAAAACGGATACCGAACGATCCCCTTGTCTTTCGCCTGCTTCTGTATTATCTCGCAAAGCCTTAGTACCTCAGCCCACGTCCGCGGAGGCGCATTATATCCGGCAGCGCGCAGAAAATCTTTTCTATAATAGACAACGCGAGTGTCAACGTACCATGGAATCCCATAGAGAGTCGAGTCAATGATATTCGTTTTCAACACTCCGCTGAAATAATCGTTGAGCTGGATAACAGAAGAGTTGTTGACATAGGGTTGAAGCGGTTCGAGTGTATTCAACACTGTAAATTCCGGCAGCCAGGTATTTCCTAATTGAAACACATCGGGGAGCGATCCGCCGGCAAATGCTGTCAACAATTTTTCGTGTGCCGCCGTCCATGGAATTTGCTGAACCACTACATGGATTCCGGGATTCGCTCTTTCAAATTCCGGAATCATCTGACTCACCATCTCTCCTTCGTTCCCCATCGCCCAAAATTTGAGAACGGCTTTATCACCAGACGACCGGTTACAGCTGAACGAAACAAACGCGATAACGCCTACAAATATTTTTATGTATTTATTCAACGACGTCAAATTTTGTTTGGAGGCAATCTGCTGAATTACCGCCGACATACACAGTGAATGTTCCCGGTTCTACAATTTTTTTCATATCCAAATTATAGAAGGAAAGATCATTTGGTGTAAGAGTAAATTCCACAGTCTTTGTCTCACCTGGATTTAATGATATTTTTTTGAATCCTTTCAACTCTTTCACCGGACGTGTCACTGATGCCACATCGTCGCGGAGATACAATTGTACAACTTCATCTCCGCTTCTAGTCCCTGAATTTTTAACTTCTACGGACACCGTCACATTCTGATCTTTCTTAATTGTGCCTGAAGAAACTTTCAGATTGCCGTACGTAAACGTCGTGTATGATAATCCATATCCGAAAGGATACAGCGGTGTGTTTGGCGCGTCAAGATACCGTGAAGTATATTTATCTGAATCAGACAAAGGACGGCCTGTGCTTTTGTAGTTATAATAGAGCGGAATCTGTCCGACGTTGCGCGGAAAACTGACCGGCAATTTTGCACTCGGGTTCACATCGCCGAACAACACATTTGCAAGAGCATTTCCGGTTTCAACTCCAAGATGCCATGATTCAAGTATCGCGGGAATATTGTCAGCTTCCCATTGAAGCGTGAGCGGACGCCCGTTCATCACCACAAGCACAATCGGTTTACCTGTTTTGTGCAGAGCTTTCAATAATTCTTTTTGCATGAAAGGAAGATCGAGATTTGTTTTACTTGCCGCCTCACCGCTGACATGCTGCGATTCACCGAGTACGGCAACAACAACATCTGCTTGGTTTGCAATCTTCACGGCTTGCTCTATTCGCGCTCCCGAATCGGATTCGATCTCGCATCCTTTATCATACAGCAATTTTGTGTTCGGAGAAATTTTTGACTTGATCCCGTCAATCACAGAAACCACATCCTCGGGCCTCTTCGCCCATGCCCAAGCACCGACAAGATTGCGGCGATTTTCATTTCCAGCAAGAGGTCCGATGAGAGCAATAGTTTTGGTTGACTTATCAAGCGGAAGAAGATTGTTTCCATTTTTTAAGAGCACAATAGATTGTTCGGCAATGGCACGGGCAACATCACGATGTTCCTTTGACAGAAGCACTTTCTTTCCAACACTCGGATCGCAATTTCTATACGGATTGTCGAACAAGCCGTATGCAAATTTTACCCGCAAGACTCGGCGGACAGATTCATCGAGCACTTCACCCGAAAGTTTTTTTGAACGTGCAGGGTCGATAAGATCGTTCACATAAATTTTGCTGACCATATCAATGTCAACTCCGGCAGTCAGTGCTAGAATTCCGGCATCAACACGATTGGCTGCAACGCGATGATTTATCAATTCCTGCACCGCCGTATAATCACTCACGACCAATCCTTTAAATCCCCATTCGTCCCGAAGAAGGTTGGTCATCAGCCAATGATTTGCCGTGCTTGGAATACCGGCGATTTCATTGAACGAGCTCATCAGCGTCCACGCACCGGCATCAACGGCAGCTTTGTATGGAGGCAAATAAATTTCTTTCAAGGTTCGTTCGGACATGTCAACAGTATTGTAATCGCGTCCCGCTTCCGCACCGCCGTATGCGGCAAAATGTTTTGCGCAGGAAAGAATTGAGCCCTGGTCAAGAAGATTTTTCCCTTGAAACCCTTTCACACGCGCAGCCGCCATTACAGAACCGAGATACGGATCCTCACCTGAGCCTTCCGCAATTCTTCCCCATCGCGGATCGCGGGCAATGTCTACCATCGGCGCATACGTCCAGTGAATGCCGGCAGAGGATGCTTCGATGCCTGCCATGTGGGCCGAGCGTTCCACCAACTCCGGATTCCATGAACTCGCTTCACCAAGCGGAATGGGGGTGATTGTTGCAATCCCATGAATGACATCGAACCCGAACAGCACCGGAATGTGCAAACGCGATTCATTCACCGCAATGCGCTGGACTCGTTCCGTCTCTTCAGCACCAACCACGCCGAGAAATGATCCGATCTTTCCTTCACGAAGCAGTTTAACCGTTTCTTCACCGACACGATCATGTTTTGCGTCATACCACGTTCCGCCGATCTGATTCAACTGACCGAGCTTCTCTTCAACCGTCATCAATCGAATTAACGAATCAATCTTTGTTTCAATTCGAGGAGATAATAATTGCGTTGAAGATTGAGCAATAAGGATGTTGCAGAAAATAAAAAATGCAAAACCGGCCTTAAAAAAAGTTCTTCCCATAGATTGTATTTATTTTTTGTGTGTTTTGATTATTTTGCATGAAAACGGATTCAGCATAACTTTTTTTGAATTGACGGTGAATGATTTCTTTTCATTATGATAATTCAGAAGGAATAGATACGAATATTTCTTTCCATGACGAATAACGAATTGAATATCAGGGTCAGACACTTTCGCCTGTCTTTTGATTTTATCAAAGGAAACAATTTTTTCATAGAGCTCTAAATGTTCATCGGTCGTATATCCGAACGCATATCCAAGCGCGGTGACCATTCCTTTCTCAACATTCTTTCTGAGACCGCACACCTCACCGCTTTTCGTTTTCGAAACGACCGTTCCATCATGGGTTTCATAGATTTGCTTCTCATTGAAGAGAGTGAATACATCTTCAATCCCAAATGCATCGATCTTATTGGGGCTCGATGTTTTTGTACAGTGGATATTCAATTCATCTTTCAGGATCGTACACGGATTGAGATACGTATCGAATGCCGGCAATGCAGGATAGAGCACTAAATGTCCTCCCTTCTTCACGTATGAGACAAGAAGTTTTTGTGTGTCACTGTCCATGAATTCGATTGACACCACCCAGAGCTGTTTATATTTCAGCAATGCTTCAACATTGGTGGTTTCCAAATCACGGATATCATAATTGAAATTCAACGTTTGCAGCCCGCGCAGAAGTCCGTTGAACAACACCTCTTCGCGAACAAATCTCGGATCGTATTGAAGGCCGAGTTTTTCAATGTACAGCCTCCGCTCTTTCAGCATTTGTGATGTTGTCAGTTCAGTGTAAAAGTACGGTTTATAAAATCCAACGCCGATATCTGCCTTCGTTTCGCTCAGCAACAGATTCTCTTTTTCGCTCTTGATGAAGCTGTTGATTTTTTTCGTGACGGAATACAACGATGCTTTTTCAGCTTGAGAAGTGAGAGGCGTTTGATAATAAAATTTCTTTCCAAAAAAACCTCTCCCTTGGGGATTCACGCCTTGCGAAAACATGTAGTAGTTAAAACTCTTCAGTCCGTGGGCAAGTGATGCATAGTAAAATGTTTCCAGGTCATTGGCGTCGCTCTTCACATGATGTTCGCGGGTTCCAGCCTGAAATTCTGCCGCCCATACGGGGCCGTACGGTTGCATGGCGCCAAGAATTTTATTGCATGCTAAATCCGAGTGCGCATTTCTAAACGAAACAAATTCTGGAATATGATCCAGACCGAACACAATGTCATTTCGCGTCCGCATGATCTCTTCATACGTACTGATGAGCATCGGCAGTTCGGCGGCGTTGCCGTAAATCCATCCCGGAATATTGTGCGTAAGCTGCACGGTAATGTTGAAACTTTTAATTTTCTCTATCAGCGTTCCCAGATACAACGCATAGTAGTGCCGATAGAATAGATGAAAATCGTAGTACAGGCAATAGTCTTGCTTGTTCTCAATCTTTCCCAGGGGAGTTTCAATTTGTTCAAACGATGAAAAACTTGCACAGAACGTCCTGTTTAAATTTTCGATTTTCCCGTACTTTTCTTTTAAGAATTGCCTAAAAAGTTTGAGCACCGAATCGTTGTAATCAATTTTACCGGAGAGCCATTGGAACACACCCACTTCGTTGCAAACCTGCATCATCGTTATTGGCCCGCCATTGCTTTCTTGGTACTTCGCAATGAGAGGCATAATGTTATCGTACCAGAGAAAAGAGTAACGAAGATATTCGTCAGACATGTACGACATCAAGTCGGGAGCGATCACGGCTCCTTGTTCATCCAGTGCATGCGCATTCTTGCCGCAGCGATTCAACAGCCATGTCGGGAGTCCGTGGGCTTCATATTCCGCGAGAATGTACGGACCCGGTTTTACAATTAATTGCAGACCAACTTTTTTACACAGTTCAATATATTTGATTAAGTTCCGGGCAGGATCGGTCTCGCCGGTAAAATCAAATGTATGCTCTTCGTGCTCGTGCCATCCCCACGGAATATACGTTGAGGTGGTGTTCGCCCCGGATTGTTTCAACAAAAGCAGGTGTTTTTCCCAAAGACGCGGATTAAGTCTGAAGTAGTGAATTTCTCCTGATATGATAAAACTGGGTTTACCATCTTTTAAAAAATATCCTTTTGCTGCAGTAAAACTCATCGTGCTCTATTCCTATTCCTTAAATATAAAAATGTACTGCCCGTGTTCTAAAAAACCAAAATAAAACCACAGATTCATCGACTTTTATTTATTTCGATTAAAAAAATAATCTGTGAACCTGTGGCGATGTTTTTGTCTATGATCCTTTAAAAATTATTCCTTATTCTTTAGCCAACCCCCTGTAAATCCGGCACGCGCAAGTCCGTTGATGACGTATGGATTTTTCTTCATCGTTTCCCAAACAAGCCCGGAGCGATAATTTTCAAGCATAATAAGCATGGGCCCCTGGTCAATTCCTAAATAATCTACATCAACCCAGCCATGGGGAGTTTTTTTTGTGATGTACGTAAGATTAAACGCATCTTTAAATCCGTATTCTGTCCACATCCCTGGAATCTGGAAGCGAATCGCTTTTAAAGTCGGGATACAAATTTCCGGCGCAAACGGCAGCGAAGCACCCGCTGAATATGGTGTAATTGTTCCATCATCAGTCCAAAAATCTTTCGTTGATTTTCCGCGTGCGCTGTATGTGTGAAAGAGATATTTGTTTCCATTGATGGTCAGCGTTTCATCGGCAGGACCATCACACGCAGATAATCCCCATAGTAACTCGGAATACCCGATAAATTTTTTAGGATTTTCAATGCAATATTCCCGATGGGCATATGTAGCGCGCTTGTAGTTCTCAAAATAATCAATCCCTTTTGCCTTTATGTACGAATCCTGAATTCCGCGCAGATCGAACCAGCATGAAGTAAATTGATTCCAAAACATGACGTCAAAATCTATATACTCATAACCATATTTTTGCACCCACAAAAAATTTCCCGTATAAGTTTCCCACGCTTCACTTCGCACCGGAAAAGTCGGAGAACCAAGTGCAAGGAAATAGAGAAGCGGCGCTTCGTCAAAACCAGCCCAATCTAAATGATGAAATCCTTTTTCCGGATACCATCCCATGGCAATGAGAGGAGGTCGCGGCTGCATCCAGTTCCATTGAACACGGCGGTATAATGAATCAGCACAAGCGCGAATGTCCCTTTCAGTTTTGGTATCACGGTCAAAATACGATTGCGTAAAGAGAATACCTGACATCAATAATCCGGTATCAATGGAAGAAAGATCAACACCGCCGTCGCCAAACCGGTCGCCTTTATCAAATGTCAAAAAATGATAAAAGAATCCATGGTAGCCCGCATTCCCTTTCGAAGCATCTCCCTGAGGAAGATTCCACAACGTTTGTAACGTTGTAAGGACAAGCTGCGCGGCGGAATCGCGTGGCACATACCCTCTTTCGGCACCAATGCCGTACGCCGTAAGAGAAAAACCGATCGCTGCAATACTTGAAAACGACAGAGTGGGATATCGGTCGGGAGTTAAACCGGTTTTGTGATTGACTGTTTCCCAAAAATATTTGAACGTGCGCTGTTCAAGCGTATCGAGAAATGGATCAAACGTTGTGTTTTTTTTTGCCTGAGAAAATGACGATGAAAAAATACTGCATAGAGCAAAAAAAATAAAAATGTTTTTTCGCATAAAATCTCTTTTCTTATCTCAACAGCATCATTTTTTTTGTTTCGGTGAATTGCCCGCTGCGTAACGTGTAAAAATATATTCCGCTCGGCAAATGAGTTGCATCGAATGAAATGGTATGCATGCCGGCAGATTGTGTTTCATCCACAAGACGCGCAATTTCCTTCCCAAGAAGATCGTACACCTTGATACTAACGAAAGAATTTTTAGGCAACTGATAGGAAATGATGGTCGTCGGATTGAACGGGTTAGGATAGTTTTGTGACAATGAAAAATTTTTCGGTATCGATTTCTCAGCTCCTACGCCGGTAACCGTTGTAAATTTTGCTGCCGCCAACCCGCGCTGCACATCCGGATTTTTCATGAAACGGTTCCAGACAGATTGATTGCGATAATTTTCAATCATGATGATCATCGGACCCTGATCAATACCGATAATATCATTGTCCCACCAATTGAGGGTCAAGTTAAATGCATCACGAAAACCGTATTGAGTCCATAATTTGGAGCCATACGTATTCCACATTTTATGAATGACCGGAATGACGACTTCCGGTGCAAATGCAATTGAACTGACAGGAGCTGTGGGTGCTATGGTTCCATCATCATCTTGCGCGGGCGGTGCCCCTCGTGCTTTATATCCATACGGTGAATCACTTGCGGTAATCCCCCATAGTGAATCACTGTATCCAACAAATTTTCCGGGATTATCAATTGAGTACGCACGCTGAGCAAGGGTCGCCAGCCGCGAATTTTCAAAATAATTAAGATGATGCGCTTTCATCCAATCATCGGCAATGCTTCTAAAATCGATCCAGCAATGAGAGTACTGATGACCGAACAACGGAGGAAAGTTGACATAGTTATAACCATATTGAGTTTTTAAATTTGCGTTATATCCATCAGTCCATTTTTGCCACGCCGTGTAATCAACAGGATGTGTCGGCGAACCAAGTGCAAAGATGTACATTAACGTCGCTTCATTATAACCAACCCATTCACCATAGGCGTTGCCGTTTTGATCAGAGAAACCGTGCTCTGGAGTCCATCCCATTAAAATACCGGGATTGAAATTGCGCATCAAATCCCAATTCATTCGATAATAAATCGAATCGGAAAAATTTCTGATCAGTGTCTCCACCGAATCCGTTCCGGTGTAATATTGTTTCACATCAATGATGCCGGCCAGAAGAAGAGCGGTATCAATAGTTGATAATTCACTACTCCATGTTCTCTTCCCGGTATCCATATCAAGCATGTGATAGAAAAGACCGAAATTACCGATAGTCCCGCTTGTTCCTCCTCCTTGAGATGAATACCAGAAAGTTTTTAACGCAGTAAGCACTCTGTCTTTTGCAGCATTTCTGCTTACCCATCCATGGTCGACACCTATACAAATTGCCGTTAAACCAAATCCTTCGGACGCAATACTGCATGGCGCGCCGGCTAACAATCTGTCTTTGATAAGTCCATTTGCAGGGTTGGCAGCATTCCAAAAATAACTGAAAGCTGTATGCTGAATTGTATCGAGCAATGCTTCGGTGGTGATTTGCGCCGACGCTGTGGAAATAAAGAAACAAAATATAAAAAATGTACTTTTTGTTTTCATAATTTTAGAAGATCGCTGTCACCTTAGGGAAGACAATCATCTCAGTAAGGAATTTTAACCTAAGACAGCAACAACGGTGTGTGTTGTACCCTTTTCAAACGAAGGAATAACTTTTTCCCGCGGACCCTTTGTCGTGCAATGCTGTTGACCATCAACGAGTAATTCTTTAATTCCATATTGAACATGATGTGGGTTTTTTACTTCAATCGTATATACGGCACCGCGAAATGTTCTCTTCATTTTGTATCCATTCCACGATGCGGGAATACATGGATCAATGAGCAACCCGTTTTCTGTCGCCCGAATACCAAGGATCCATTCGAGACCGACTTTGAATAACCATGCCGCAGAACCCGAATACCATGTCCAACCGCCGCGTCCAAAATATTTTGAATCAGGACCTTCGATATTTCCTGGGGTGACATACGGTTCAGCATAATATTTGTCAGGATTCTTGCCTCGAACAATTGGATTTAATTTTGAATAAAGACGAAACGCTGTTTCACCTCTCCCTAACATTGCTGCGGCAATCACCGCCCACGTTGCGCCGTGCGTGTACACTCCGCCATTCTCGCGCATACCGGGGCTGTATCGAGTTAAGTACCCAACATACTTGTCCGGAGTTTTATATGCAGGATACAGTAACAAAGGTCCAATTTCTTTTTCCAATTTGTGTTCAACAACATCCATAATCTTTTCAGATCGAGAGTGATCGGAAACTTGACCGATGATTGCCCACGTTTGCGGATTTAACCACACAGAACCTTCGGTATTCTCCTTGCTGCCAATCTTCTCGCCGGAATCTTTTGTTGCACCGTAGTAATATTCTCCATCCCAGCCGATGGAGTTCAATTTCTCTTTCAGGTCTCCAGCTTTCAAGGAATATCTTTCCGCTCTACGTGAATCATTTCTCTTTTTGGCAATCAAAGAGAAATCAAGCAGGATGCGATGAATAAAATGCCCGAGCCAAATTGATTCTCCTTTCATGTCAAGACCGACGGCATTCAAGCCGTCATTCCAATCGCCGCTGCCGATCAATGGCAATCCACGAGTGCTGAATCGTTCGAGCGATTTATCAATTGCTTTCACGCAATGATCATACATACTTACCTGACCGGCATCATCAACAAACGGTTCTGATTCATCAAGGATCGAATAATTGTTTGTCTCTTGAAGGTAGGAGTTCATCACAAACGGCATCCACAGTAAATTATCCATGATCTGGTTTCGCATACCAACTTCAGACATAGGATGCCACCAATGGTACACGGTTCCATCTTTAAATTGATGACGGGCATGCAACTGCAATTGATTTTTCGTTCTCACCGGATCAATCATCAGCCATATCTGACTGTCTTGCAGTTGATCTCGGAATCCGAACGCGCCGCCGGTTTGATAGTATGCCGATCTTCCCCAGATGCGTCCGGAGATAGCCTGATATTTCAACCATGTATTCTCCATGATATTCATCGCATCATCAGGGGTGGCAACTTCAACGGTGTTCAACAGCGCATCCCATCTCTCCTGCATTTGAACAAATGCTGCATCAACATTTTCCTCAGAATGATATTTTCTTGCAAGATCTATTGCCTGTTCTTTGGAATCGGCACAACCGATAGTAAAATAGATTGTCTTTTCTTCGCCTGGTTTTAATTTGATAACATTTTGAAGACTGGCAATATGATCAAGCCAATTCCCTTTTTTCTTTTCTAAAATCTTCTGAGAAACACCTGCCGGCAATGATTGACTTCCGTACATGCCGATGAATGTTTCCTTATCTGTATCAAACGAAACGGGTTTTACGCTGGAGGAATGAAAAGCAACGTACGGCCAGTTTGTATTCCAGTGACCGCGGTCAGTCGGCACTTCCCACAATCGCTTCGTGGCAAGGATGGAATGCGATTTCTGATCGTAATCGGTTTCGATGAATGATTTATGAAATTCTCGGTGCCAATCGGGGGATTGACCAAGAGCCCATTCAAAGAAAGAATAAATATTTAACGTTCGAAGTTTCTTTGACTTATTGCGAATGCTCAACTTCCAAATTTCAACGGGATCGTTGTTTGGAAGAAACATTGTGAGTTCAGTTTCAATGCCAAAATTTTTTGATGTAATGACAGAATACCCCACACCATGCCGGCATTCATAAAAATCTGGCTCACGGCAAACCGGTTTCCATCCTGCTGACCATATATTTCCTCTTTCATCACGCAGGTAGAGATATTTACCCCATTCATCTTTGATTAAATCTTGATCCCAACGAGTAAGGCGATTAAGCTGTGCGTGAGTCCTCCAACTATATCCGCCACCTGTTTGAGAAACCGTTATGCCGAAATCTCCATTGCTGATGACGTTGATCCACGGACGAGGTGTCCGAGGAGTTGTAATAATAAATTCCTTCCCATCCTTAGAAAAATGACCGTACTTCGATTTAAAATTTTTCAAGCGTGTTCCTTCTGTAAACCACCAAGAGTGTAATAAGTTATAGTGTAACGCCTACGGTAATGCGATGCGTCTCTTTTAATCTTCCGTGATCTGCCCAACCGTAATCGAAATTAAATTTGTATCCAACCATATCATATTGCAGGCCTGCACCAAGCGTCAGACCAACTTCGGAATCTTGTTGAAATAAATTTTGGTAACCCGCCCTCAGTGCAAGAGTATTGGCAAACATATATTCTGCTCCAAAACTCATACTTTCAGTATTGTCGCTTGGATGAAATGCATCAACGGCAATGGTCACTTTATTATCTTCACCAAAAGCAATCGGCATTCCAACACCCACTCTAAAAAGTACCGGCAGCGAAAATTCGTCTGTGAATAATTGAGCTGGAAGTTGGCCATTATCACCAAATGTTTTAGCGTTCTGATCGTACAGTACGCGTAAATCTCTGCCATCAAACTTCCCGCGAGTGCCAAAGTTAGAAATACTTGCACCTAAATGAAGACCATCCGGTGATAATCTGTAAATAGTGCCGATGTTTAATGAATATGCATTCATCACGCTATGCCAAATGGTTTCTTGAATATAATTGACTTGAAGTCCCACAGAAAACCGTTCGGAGATTTGGCGACCGAATCCTATTCCCATGGCAATGTCTGAAACGGTATAACGTTCACCAGTACCAGTTGGCAATTCAACCGTACGGACATCAATTTCACCTGAGTTGAGAGACGTAAGAGATGCATACAAATTTCCTGCGTCTCCAAGTTCAAAAGCAACAACACCGTAGTCGTACGCAATATCGGCAAGCCAAAGGGAGTGTGTAAATTGAACTCCGTTACCTCTCATATATCCAATGCTCCCGGGATTATAGTACACCGCTTCGGGTTCGCTGTAATTTGTCACACCCGCATTTCCCATCCCGGCAATTCGAGCACTTGGTTCAATTCCTAAAAATGGTACAAGGCTCGTCCCCGTTTTTGATTGTGCATGAAGTTGAGAAACAGCGAGAACTAATACAATGAAGTGGAAAATATTATTCTTTGTCATGATGTCCTCGCTTATTTAATAATTGCAAATTTACCGATACTGGTCCCAACGCCACCACCGTCGACTTGAAAAATGTACAGTCCCGGGGCAACATCAAGGTTATCTTTTGTACGAACATCCCATGAAACGTATCCATTCGTTGATCCATCCTGACGTAATGTTCGTACCAATTCACCTCGTACTGTATAGATTCTTATAACACAATTTTTTGGAAGATTGCGAAACTCCATTTTTCTATCCCCGCGGCCTTGCACCCCAAACGGTGCCGGTTCAAAGCTCGCTGCACCGACATATGGGTTAGGAACCACGTATGGACCTTCTTTAAATTGTTCCTTGGCTGAGTTTGATTCCACAAATTCGCCGGTTGTATTAAAAACAAATACATCATTTGAACTTAACGGCGCGAGGAATTTCATTTCAAAAATATCTCCATCAACGGGTGTCATGGTTGCACTCGTCGCATTCTTCAACCGTATTTGCCATGTTACACGCTGGCTTTGTTTGCTTGTATCAGGTCCTGTTAGTATTTGTATCTCATCAGGAATTCCTCCTGAACCCGTAAAACTAAGTGTCGAATCGTTATCATTATCTAAAAAAGTAAATTTGGCTTTTTTGTCCCCGTTAGGATTGTGGAACAAGATGGTGAATTTCACAGGAAGCGGGCTTCCAAAAACCGGATTTCGTGGGAGTGCTGTATCAATGATACTGTTTGAAAATTTTATGACAAAATTACTTGGAAATCCATCTCTTCTGTAGTTAACGGGCCAAACTCCATTATACTGAACATCAAGCTGAGCATTCGTTTTACTTCCGGCCACGAACTTAGAATTTGTCGTGTCAATTTGATATGTTTTTGGAGTTTGAACAATGGGCTGAATACCGAGATCTGAAATACCAGTTCCTTCTCCGTTAAAATCATCTCCTGTGTTGAAGAGAATTTTATTGTTGTTAGTACTGTCAACCAGATTATACGAGATCGGATGAACGCTATCTGGATTTGTATTGAATGTAACCTTCATAACATGGTTGTTGGGTACCAAAGCAGAATTGAGAACTTTTACTGAAACAGTTCCTTCGCCAGTCCCTGCAATTCTGGTTACACCCGATGTTGTTGCTTTATTATATCCCAAGACCTTTGGATTAGGTCGCACAGCGACAACATTTTTTGGAAGAATCACGCCGCCAAGCAGTGTTCTGGTTACTGACATTGAATTTTCTGCAGGATAGAATGTAAATGATTCTCCAGTTGCCCCTTGGATGATTGTCGCACCAAAATCGTACGATGTAACAGCATAGTAGTATTCTTGACCATTGGTGACAGTGCTATCGCGGAATGAATGAGCTAATCCTGTTTCATTTCCCAAATAATACGCTAAGCCGTTGACGATCTGAGAAGAATATCCACTGATTCCATCTTTTAGATCATATTGTGCTAACGGGTTTCCATTGCTTGTTTGTGATATTCCGCGTGCACCAATGACGGTATTTACATCGTTAAAGTTATAATCCGTGGCGCGGTAAATTTTATACCCTTCAAAGTCGTTGATGTTTGTGGTCGGATCAGTGGAATGCTCAGCAACGTCAGTCCAATGAAGCTGAACATATCCGTCACCGGCTTCGGCTGTAAGGGTTGGTGCCGGAGGGGGTGTGGCAAATTTATAATTGCCATTATAGATTGTCTGTACTACCTTCACTGTATTTCTTAAATCAGTCAAATCATTTCCAAATGCCAGCGCCAAGCTGAACCGCTCTTGTGTTGCTGCTTTCAAAGTAAATGGTCCTGATGCAAATAAAAAACCAATATTCATGTTATTCGGACTCGATAAATCAAAAGGTCCCGGAAATGGTCCTTGTGCCTTCCCGGTGAAATAATCATAAAAGTAATGAGGGTAATCACCATCGTAGTTGTTTTTCACTGAAGGTTGTTTTGCATTTGGTGTTTTATAAAAAGTAATTCCTCCATCGCCGCCGGGGTTGTCTGTAATTCTAAACATTCTAAAAGCTGTCAACCCGACTTGATCAGATTCATGAAGATCCGTTTTATCAAAATTTTGTTCACCATCGGTGGGAATACCATCTCCTTCACCTTTATCATGGGTGTCGGGCTCACCATCTTCACCAAAATCATTAAGGGCTGCAACCCAATCTAAATCTTCATCTCCTGTCCACCACACCCCTGCTTTGTACGCAGGTCGATCTTCGATTTTGCCGTACGTTGCTTCGAAATTTGTAATATTATATTTTTCCGGATGTCCAACGATATATGCCATGATATCTTGTTTCCCGACAATTTTCTGGCCGGGTCCGCTGCTTCGGCTTTCATCGATTATACCATCTCGATCGTTATCAACATTGTCATAAGGTTTACCTGGTGTTTCCAGATATGCATAACCAAGATATCCCGTTCTGTCGCATTTACTGATGAGATCAACTCCATGTCCATTATTATCCCACGTATACACTAAGTTTAATCCGGAAGAAACATCAAACTTCGCATTATCATCATCCGATTCATAGACATTATCACAGGGACTATATGAAGAACCGCCAACACCTGAATCCATGTAGATTCCAAAAATCATATTTTCCGGGTCTCCATTACTGGGATAGTCCGTGGTCCCTTCATTGACAATATCGTAATGCCAAAAAACTACATTGCCCGCCTGGGGATTTGACCATTGAAAACCTCGCACTTCCACTTTAAGTCCTAAACCATAACGAGTGGCATCCCTATTGTCCGGTTGAAAATCCCATGCATCATAATATTGATCATCCATCACTGTAAAACTTTCTTGATCCGGTGCAAACGCTAGTGAAGTACCAAAATATCCGTTCCATCTTCCATTGTAGGAAGTGTCTTTATCTGGCCAAGCCGAGGGCCATGTTCTTGGATCATTGCTCAATGCCGGCGAACGCCCTTTATTGATCGCCGGATCGGATTGGAAATAACCGGGACGCGGTTCAAACCTCATAATGCGATTTTTACTAACACTGGTTCCTTGTCCTTCACGGTATCCGGTTTCCATAATGAATGCAGTCGATGCATCTTTTTGTTTTATCTTTGCCAATACAAATGGTGTAATACCATCCGAATAATTCATGCCCGAACCTTTCGGAACTTCAGCGGAATGCGATATGTTCAAATCGGCATCCGATCCAAAAAAATTACCGACCATACCATAATTCCAGAACTCTGTTCGGATATTATTGGCATCATGCGTTCCCCGGCGTTCTGCATCGGATGTCCCACGATTTGCAAAAGGAACGATCGGCAAATACTGTTGTTGTGATGTAAGAAAATTGTTTCCGGCAATAAGGGCTATAAAAAGAATGCAAATATATTTTCGCATACAAAGATTCTCCATAATTTACTGTGCTGGCACAAACTGAGATAATGAAACACCGATTTCAATTTTCCTTGGTGCATAATATCGCAATGGATCGACTATCCGATATCTGTCCGCTGATCCCCCAGTAGAGTAATCAGCACTGCCGGTAGATGAAAATACATCCCCATTGAAATATAGTGCATCAAACAAGTTGAAGACTCGCAAAAATGCATTCATGTTTACGCCGGCAAGCACAAAATTCTTTTCAGCACGAAGATCTGCAACAAAGCCGATTGGTTTGCGACCGGAATTTGTTTCAATCTGGGATCCAAATCCCGATCCGATGGATGGGGTGTATGGAAGTCCACTCCCATATTTTAAAATTATACTTACGGAATAGTCGCTGGGCTGTGACAGTGTCACTGTTCCATTGATTGTGTTGCGTTGGTCCCAATTCAACGGTACTTGGCGCGGTCGTGCATCTCTCCCCGCTTCGGCAAGATTGGCGGTTTCCGCAGGGTCACTTGAATTTCCTTGCGCCGTCTGCCAGGTATAGTCAAGCGTCGAGCTCACAATCCCGATATGCCGTTGTGTTAACGAAATGGTAAAACCCGAAACATTTCCAAAATCTACATTAGTCAGACGCGAATACCGTGCGTCGTTGTACGTTGAAATAAATTCAACTCCAAGTAAATCTCGAATGTCTTTGTAAAAAATATTCACTGAAAGCCCCAGCACATCGGAGAGCGCATTTTTATACCCAAATTCATATTGCACCGTTCGTTCCGGCTTTACATCGGGATTGCCAATCACTCCGTAATCGGATGTGCTTGCTTGGATCCGTTCTAGTTTAGAGTAGTTTGAATTTTTAAACATATCCCCTAAGGGGGGGAGCTGATAGAAATGCCCGTAGGAGAAAAATATTCCGGAAGTCGTTGTGATGGGATATGAAACACCAAGACGCGGCGCTACGGAAGTTTTTGCCGTCGTTCTTTTTAAACGTGACACCGGTGCACCGGCAATTGTATTTGCGGGGTTTGCCAAGTCGCTGGGTATTTTAGAGCGGGCATCAAAATATTCAAACCGCACCCCTGCACGAATAGTTAAATCATTCCATTCAATAAGATCTTGAGCATAGGCAGCACCCAAAATCGGTTTGAAAAATTGCACTCCTGGATAATCGGGTTGAAGATCGACATATCTTTTTAATTTTGTAACTCCTGCTTCTTGAAGGTATACGAGAGTTCCAGCCGTCCCAAATTGCAGGTCAGAATATTGAAATTCTCCCCCTATTTTTAATTGATGTTCTCTTGTCACTTGGCTTAATAATGAAAATTTTGCAATGTAGCTGTTCGTTTTCTGCCGAAAACGATCAAAATCTACTCCCTTATAAAAGATGTTAGAATTAGGTAAGCTTACCAGTGAACCGGCTGAATCATATCGAGCATCATTAAAATTATCGTAAACCCAGTCGGTGTAATCAAAATAATTTTGGTGCAGACTAAGAGTATAATACGTGGATTGCGAGAGAAGATGCGTAACATCAAGTCCGTGAATGTACGACGTTGTTTTTTGCTTTTTCATCCCGTCGGGATTCACGAACCATTGGATTGAATTAACATCTGTTTTTCTTCCTTCAGAAAAATTAAATATTCCTTGATAGCTCAATTCAATTCCCTGAATCGATTTATTCGTAAGTTTTACAAGGCCTGACCAATCACGAGAATAGCCAAGAGCAAGCTCTTTCCCATCCCCCGTATAGTCTGTAATGGATTTGCTCATTGGCGTAAACGCCCTGAGAGCATAAAAGTAATCATCAAACACATATCGTCTGCCATTGACTAAGAAATATGTTTGAGGAAGACCTGTTGGACCGCTGATGTTTGCCTGAAAACTTTGAGTGGAGAAAAGGTGTGAGTTCTTAAAATATACTCCACGTTTGTCTGCGCTTCCGAATAAAAAATCTCCGTCGTATACTTCCGCATTCCATTCAATTTGCTCACTCCCGGTTTTCAATACTGTATTGACCACACCGCTCATCGCTTGCCCATACTCTGCATCGAAGGTTCCGGTGATCACTTGAACTTCTTGAATAATAGAGCGGTCAATTTTAATACTCGATTTGTTATCGTACGCATTGTTAATCGAAACACCATTCACCTGATATTGCACTTCGCCTTCTCTTCCCCCGCGAAAATGTCCGTCTACCACTCCAGCCTGAAGGTTGACAATATCTTGAAGTTCTTGTACCGGCAATGTTTTAATTTCTTGAGCACCAACTGATGCTACGGTGCTTGTAAGGTTTACTTGCACGACGGGTTTTTCTGCAGTAACTATAACTGCTTCTGCAGTCACAACATCTTCTTCTAATGACGCATCGAGTTTTGTCGTATTGTCTGTGTTTACTTGAACCTGCTTAATGGTGTACAGGCGGTAACCGATAAATCGAAATTGAACATCGTAACTTCCCGGTGGGATGTTAAGAATGGTATAATAACCATCGGGATCAACCACTGTTCCAAGATTCGTTCCCACCAAAATAACATTGGCACCAATTAATGGGTCATGGGATTTTTTATCATTAACAAATCCGGAAATTTTTCCCGTCGTTCCTGCAAGAAGATGCAGCGAACAAAAAATTGTGAGGAAAGCAATTGCCCGAAAATAGTGCTTGATGTTCGTGTAATGTAGAAATGGAGTCATAACTTTTCCCATCTATATAGATAGAATGATAAACAATACGACAGGGTTTGTAACGAAATAGTTGACATAAAACAGCGCGTCCCGATTGTCTCGGGACGCGCCAGAATAATCTTACTTCACTAACACCATACGGCCAACAAGTTCTTGACTTGCCGCCGTGCGTAAACGATAATTGTATACGCCGGAAGAAAGTCTTGAAGCGTTGAACGAAACTTCTTGCACACCTGCTTGGCGGATGCCAAGGTTCTGAATTGCGACAAGGCGGCCAAGAACATCGAAGACTTCCAATGTCACGTCATTCGACTGTGGTAATGAAAATTTAATTGTTGTGGATGGGTTGAATGGATTCGGATAGTTACCATACAGTTTGAATTCTTTCGGAATTGAGGCACTTTCTTCTTGCCCAACACCCAACACTGCGCTTGGATCCATGTACAACCATGCAGCACCATCCTGCCATGTTTGCTCTCTCATAAACCATACTCGAGATCCATAGCTCGTTGATGGCGGATCAAATGAATCCCCGTCAAACATACAAATACCCAAGAACACCACTCCATCTCCGCGTCCTGCAGGATAGCCGAACTTACGAAGATTGATTTTCATTTCGGCGGTGTAACCGCTATCAACTTGGGCACCGAGAGTGTCAACTGTCGTACCTGAATTTAACGACAACTTTACTTGCACTGCTTGTCCAAGGGAATCCCATCCTGCTTTGGATAAATCTTCATATCGTCCATTTCCACCAACCGAGTCGACGATGAAGGTGAGATTGCGATTAACGAGAACAGAATCACCATCGCGTGCATCCCTCGAAGCCAACATAACTCTGAAACCATCCCAACGATCAAGATTTTTGGGAACAGCTTGAACAACCTTATCTTTTACATCAAATCCAAGATATAAAGTGTCACCAATGAAGAAGTATTTTACGGTTGCATCATTCGCATCAATAATAGCGGCTTTCCCGCCATTTACATCTGGTTGAAATTGACCGCTTCGGAATGGTGCTGTGTTTGGATAGGCATTGCGATAAGCGCTATTGCCATATTGAAGTTTCAATTTACCAATGTTTGCATTTTTCCAAACTAAGTCAGTGAGTTTTCCATCAATTGTAGGAGCCGGAAATTGAGTTCCATTTGGAATAACGAGGTCGGGACCAACAATTGGAACAGCGCCTGAAGTGGTGGTTACACTTGGGTTCACAAAAACTCTCATATGGCTATTGTTATTTCCGCCCCACGGCCCTTGAGCCCATGCCTTACTGACTGTGAATCTATTTTTTACAGTATCAGCACCTCTAAACCATTGCCAATCAGCGTCAAATACCGCAAGACTGTACATTACTATGTCACCAACCGCAGCTTTTGCATCATATCCGTAAAATTTCAAATTGATTTTAAATTCGACCGTATAACCTTTATCAATAATTGAATCGGCATTGGTTAATCCATCGACAAATGTTTTCGCATCCCAGATTTTCGCTTTCGGTAGTCCATCGGCAGAATCTAACCACCGGCTTTTAATATATTCTTTACTAGGATATTGACCCAAGTACCCCGGCATCGCACCAACAATACCGGTCGCGGTATCAGCCCAACTCTCAGTGGTCCATGCATAGTAAATTTCACCATTTGGGACCGGTCTGTCAGCCTTCGATTTATTTCGCATGTTTGATAGAATGCCATCCCAATGAAATGGACCAGGCCATCCACCGCCGCCAATTGAACTATCTTTCACCGCCACAGCAACATATAAACTGTCGCCCCACACTAAGAATTTGATTGTTGCCCTTACCGGATCAGTTGGCGTCACTGGCCAACCATCAGTGGTGTAACCCGAACCGGGCATCCCATTTTCCTGCCCCCATCCGATCTGAAGTGATTCTGCCTTCGCCCAATCGGCTTCAAGTAACTTACCGTCGAGCGTTATTGGGTTTGAGGTTGTTCGCGCCCAAATAACATCTGTGCGTTTTATCATCTGTCCAAATGCTGTCAATGACATCATCAGCATCATGCAGAGGATAATTGAAACATTTCTGTTTTTCATAAAGTACTCCTTTGAGTATGTGGATTTTTGGATTGTACATCTTACAGACTTACTTCGAACACCGGTTTGCAACACGCTTCGTTGCATCAACGATTAGTAAACTTTTATGTCGAGATAGAATCACCCCCATTTCTGTCTTAAAAGACTTTATGGTTAAAAAGTATTTCTGTTATTAATGGAATCCGCAAGAATCTCTGATCGACAAGCGTGGTGAAATGACAACATGCTGCCTGATGTGCTGGCTGCTCTCTTGTATGGCAGCATATAATTTTTTTATTGCCAGCGCTCCGTACTCACTCACATCAACACACACCGTGGTAAGAGGCGGCTGCAAATACTGTGTCACAGGAATATCATCGAATCCCACAATCGCCATTTCGCGCGGCACTTCTACACCAAACTCTTTTAGTGCGCTCAATGCGCCGATTGCCATGGAATCATTTGATGCAAAAATTGCTGTCGGGCGGTCCTTCATTGCTAAAATATTTTTCGCCGCTTCATATCCTGAATGCTGAGTAAAATCCCCTAATACTGCATATGATGAATAGTCAAGGCCAAATTCCATTAACGCTGCGCGGTATCCTTCAATACGCTGTGCTGCATCGTAATTCGTATCGTTTCCTTTAATCATCGCAATTTTTTTATGTCCGTGTTCGATAAGATGTTTTACGATTAAATTCGCACCGGCAAAATTATCTATGTTAATGGAATCAAATGATTTATCGTTGATGTAACAATTCAATAAAACAACTGGTAAATTTTTTGGTAAGTTTAAATGTAGAGTCTCAGCATCAATATTAGGAGACATAACAATCAAACCGTCAACCCGTCCGCTCATAACGCGCAACGCACCGCGAATCTCTTCTCTTTTATTGTGAGCGCTTGACACAAGCAAATGATTGTCAAACTGCTGTGCTATCTGATCAACGCCGCGAATGATTTCAGAAAAAAACTCACCGTAAAGATCCGGTAAAAGGAGTCCGACTGTGTCGGTTCTATTCTTGCTAAGACTTCTTGCCAACTGATTTGGACTGTATCGCAACTCTTCTGCGACGAGGATAACTCTATCTCTGGTTTCTACATCAACAAGATTACTATTGTTAAAGACGCGAGAAACCGTAGCAATTGAAACTCCGGATTTCTCAGCGACTTGTTTAATAGTGATGCGCATTGTAAACGCTTTCATGTTCCTAATGTAAGCGTTTACATTTTAGCTTTCTAAAAATTTAAAGTCAAGTGAAAAATGACAACAAAGAAAAAATAAACAATTTTTTTGCCTATGACTTGAAATATGGCGATAGTTTGCAATTTCACTCCAATATTTGTATATTTTTACAAATAGGAATGGCTGCGATTAGCCACTTCTTGTATTAGATAAGCATCGGCGAAGGGAGTTATAAGGATTCTCTATAAGTCAGTGGTTTGAAATGGTTTGTCTCCCACGCTACTTCAATTGAACTACTTTTTTCCTTTCGGTCGTTCCGCCAAGGCGGCTTTTCGATTGAAAGGATTTTTTTTATGAGGCGAACGCATACACATCGACCGTTCCTTAATAACATCCGGCAGTTCATCAAGAAGAAAAGCTTACTAAAAAAGGGACAAAAAGTTATTGTTGCGGTCAGCGGTGGGATTGATTCCGTTGTCTTGCTAAATGTCTTCAAGAATTTGCAGCATGTCTATGACCTTGAACTTATCATCGCTCATGTCAATTATGGGTTACGCGGTAAAGAGTCTGATGATGATGAACGTTTTGTTCGACAACTGGGGCAACAATACAACATTGAATGTTTTGTCAATCAAGCGGATATCAAAAAAAAAATCCGCACTCAAAAAGATTCTCTTCAGGTAACGGCCCGTACTATTCGCTACACGTTCTTTGACAATTTGAAAAAATCACTACACGCAAACTGTATTGCGGTTGCCCATAATGCTAACGATAATACCGAAACGATGCTCATGAATCTGGTAAGGGGCACCGGCATCGAAGGGGTCGCGGGAATTCCTGTTCAACGAGATGATCTCATCCGTCCATTGCTTTGTACAACAAGAGAAGAGATTGCACGGTACGCGAAAGAGAAAAAATTGCAGTACCGCGAAGATTCGTCGAACAAAAAAGATGAGTATACCAGAAATTTTCTCCGGCATAAAATTATTCCGCCATTGATGAAAAGAATGAATCCATCGTTTTTCGAAACGGCATTGGCGGAATCGGAAATTTTCCGATTAAACGGCCAATTCGTCACTGGATATGTTGACAAGATTTTTAAAAAAATAGTTTTGCAAAAAGAAAATTCGCTCAGCATCTCATTATCAAAATTACGTAGTCAGCACGAATTCATTCAACATATGGTCATCCATCGCGCATTAGAACATTTGCCCGTTGTACCAAATTTTATCGCAATTTCTTCTGTTATGGAATTGACCCGTCGACAAAAAGGAAAAACCGTTGAGATTACAAAGGAATGGACTGCAGAAAAGCTTGAAAATAGTATTCTGCTTCGTCAACCATCCGCCGCTTCTTCTTTTTTGTTTACCGTAAGAAAAAGCGGAACATTGCAGACAGATAATTTTGTTTTTTCTATCAAAAAGTCAGCTATGCCTGACAATAAAAACAATCGTAATCCGTCTATAGAATATGTTGATGCATCGTTGATTCGGTTTCCTGTTACTGTCAGATCGTGGAAGAATGGCGATGCCTTCACACCTCTTGGCATGAGCGGTAAAAAGAAGGTGAGTGATTTTTTTGTTGATAAAAAATTGTCGTTTGAAGAAAAGCACAAAGTCCCAATTGTTGAAAGCGGAAAAAAAATTGTTTGGGTCGCCGGTCATCGTTTAGATAACCGATTTAAATTAACATCGTCTACACGAAACGTTTATCAACTTTCATTGGTCGTTCAGCATGGCAAAAAAAACGGTTCTAGTTAACAATGAAGAATTCGCTCCGTACATTACGGGGAAAAAAATTCATGATCGTATCTCGCAGCTGGGAAAGAAGATAAGCAAAGAATACAGGGACAAAACGCCAATTTTCATCGGCATTCTGAACGGTTCCTTTGTTTTTTTTGCTGATTTAATGCGTGAAATTACCATCGAATGCGAGGTTGATTTCCTAAAATTGTCGAGCTACGGCGATGCAAAAATTTCTTCCGGAAACGTGCATCTTCTTAAAGATTTAAATTGTCAGGTTATGGATCGTGATATTATCATTGTTGAGGATATCATTGATTCCGGCCTCTCAATCGATTTTATTAAGCGGCTGATTCTGGCACAGAACCCAAAGTCGTTTGCCGTTGTTTCACTCTTGTATAAGACCAAAGCAGTAAAGATTGATTTCGCAATTGACTATATTGGATTTAAGATTCCGAATGATTTTGTAGTAGGGTACGGACTTGATTACGCACAAAAAGGGCGTAATCTTCCCGCTGTGTATAAAATTGTAGACAAAAAGAAATAATTTGATTGGAGAAATGTTGTATGTCAGAAGAAAAAAAGAACACGCCGCAAAACGATAAAAAGAATGAGAAGCGCTCTCTTCTCCCTAAAATGAAAAAATCGAAACAACCTTTCCGCAACGACGATGAATTCAATTGGGCAAAAGCATTTCGTGTTGTGTTAAGCTGGTCTGCCATCATCATGCTGGTGTTTTTAGTGATGACAATTTTCAAGGGGACCGAAGCAACCGAGTATGAAATAACGTTCACTCAGTATCAGGACCTTTTAAAAAATAATTTGATCACGAAAGCAACGGTCAAGAAATCAAATTTTAACGATTTTGATTTTCACGGCGTCCTGGCTCAGCCTCAAGAACTCGTGACATCGAACAACAAGCGCGCTAAAGTCGAGCACTTTATTGTCACGCTTCCGTATACCAACATCGACGACACGATCATCGCAACATGGAATCAGCACAACGTTGCGTTCACCGTTGTAAAGGATGACAACGTCTGGACCAACATGCTTATCAGTGCGCTGCCGTGGATTATTTTAATCGGTATTTGGATTTTTATTTTCCGCAGAATGCAAGGAGGCGGAACGAAAGGAATTTTTTCATTCGGCAAAAGCCGCGCAAAAATGCTGAACGAAGGATCTATTCGCGTTACCTTTGCTGATGTGGCAGGCGCTGACGAAGCAAAAGTTGAGTTGCAGGAAATTATTGAATTCTTGAAAGATCCCGCAAAGTTTCAAAAACTCGGCGGAAAAATTCCGCGCGGTGTTCTCCTGCTCGGCCCTCCGGGCACTGGAAAAACTCTTCTTGCACGCGCTGTCGCGGGCGAAGCGGGCGTTCCCTTCTTCTCCATCAGCGGCGCAGAATTTGTAGAAATGTTTGTCGGTGTCGGCGCAAGCCGTGTCCGCGATTTATTTGAACAAGGCAAACGAAGCGCACCGTGTATTATTTTCATCGATGAAATAGACGCTGTGGGCCGCCATCGCGGCGCCGGACTTGGAGGCGGACATGATGAACGCGAACAAACGTTGAACCAATTACTCGTTGAAATGGACGGCTTTGAACAAAACATCGGCGTCATTCTAATTGCGGCAACAAACCGCCCCGATGTTCTTGATCCGGCACTGCTTCGACCCGGCCGCTTTGACCGTCAGGTTGTGGTTGATCGCCCCGATGTGCGCGGGCGTGAAGGAATATTGAAAGTCCATACGCGCAACATTCCTCTTGCAACGGATATCAAATTAGAAATACTGGCAAAAGGAACTCCGGGATTATCCGGCGCTGATCTTGCCAATCTTGTAAACGAAGCGGCTCTTCTTGCTGCGAGAAAAAATCAAAAAGAAGTCACCATGCGCGACTTTGAAGAAGCCAAAGATAAAGTGATGATGGGAACAGAGCGCAAATCGATGATCATTTCTGATAAAGAAAAAAGGATCACGGCCTATCATGAAGCAGGACATGTGCTCGTAGCAAAATACACTCCTGAATCAGACCCGATTCATAAGGTCACCATCATTCCTCGCGGGCGTGCTCTCGGTGTCACCACGTCACTGCCTATTGATGAAAAACATACATACTCAAAACGGTACCTTGAAGCTTTGCTCGCCATGCTCTTCGGCGGGCGCATAGCAGAAAAAGTTGTGTTCAATGAATATACGACCGGCGCCGGCAACGACATTGAACGAGCCAGCAACATTGCCCGTAAAATGGTATGTGAATGGGGAATGAGCGAAAAGATGGGACCGTTGACGTACGGAGCAAAGGAAGAAGAATTATTCTTAGGACGTGAAGTTACGAAACATCACGACTTCAGCGACGACACGGGAAAGATGCTCGATGAAGAAGTGAAAAAAATTATTACGTCAGCAGAAAAACGAGCTATCGAAATTCTCTCAGCAAACATCGATAAACTTCATGCGCTGTCGAATGCACTGCTTGAGCGAGAAATTTTAGACAGCGAGGAAATAGATAAAGTGCTTCGGGGTGAAACGCTCCCTCCTCTTGTAAAAAATGGAAATGGAACGCCGGTTACATCTCCGCTTCCGGCACCGGTACTTGAACACGCTGTAACGGCTGCCGCAAAGGAAGAAACAACGAACGGAAAGAGTGAAACAAAAACGACGAGGACGCCGCGTTCACGCTCGCGAAAAAGTCAAGCGTAAGTATGATTGACGCAGCGAATATTGATTACAAAGCTGAGCTTGCACGAAAAGCTATTCACCTCTGTTCTCTCAGCATTCCGATTATCTATTATTTTATCAACCGTGATTTGGCGCTGGCAATTTTGCTTCCTATCACGGTTGCATTTTTAATTGTAGATTTGCTACGGTACTACCATACTCCGACGGCAGATCTTTTTTACAAAGTTTTTCGCTTCATGCTTCGGAAACATGAGCAAGACCATAATTTAAAACGGCTGAACGGCGCCACCAATGTCCTTATCGCAGGATCGCTGTGCGTCATCATGTTCCCAAAATTGATTGTACTGACGGCTTTCCCGATTCTTATTATTTCAGATTCGGTGGCGGCGTTATTCGGACGAAGATTCGGCAGAAAAAAATTTCTGCAAAAAAGTTTTGAAGGGAGCACTGCATTTTTTGCTTTTGCTGTCCTCGTGATTCTCTTTACGCCAAAGATTGACCACTCGTTGAAAGAATATTTCATCGGCGGTGCAGCTGCTCTTGTGGGCACCATTGTTGAAGCCGCATCGTGGAAGGTTGACGACAACCTTTCAATTCCATTGTCAATTGGCGTTGTCATGTGGGGATTGTATTTTATATTTTACCCATCAGTAAATTTATTTACATACACATTTGGACATTGATCTCCGCTCTTCACTTTCGTTCAATGTTTGATAACGAATAAAATTTTTGATTATGAGCAAAATTAAATTTGGCTTACCAAAAGGAAGCCTTCAAGAATCCACCCTGCATTTAATGAGCAAAGCGGGATTCAATTTTTCCATATCCAGCCGCTCTTACTTTCCGTCGGTTGATGACGAAGAGTTGGAAGCAATGCTCATCCGTGCGCAGGAAATTCCGCGTTACGTTGAAGATGGTGTATTTGATGCCGGATTGACGGGCTATGATTGGATTGTTGAAAACAATGTGGACGTCGTTTCCGTCTGCGATCTCATCTATTCCAAACAATCGATGCGTAAAGTAAAGTGGGTTCTTGCTGTGCACGAAAATTCTTCCGTGAAAACTATAAAAGATCTTGAAGGCAAGCGCATCGCTACCGAAGTTGTCGGTATTACCAACGCGTATTTAAAAAAGCATAACGTGAATGCTCATGTGGAATTTTCATGGGGTGCCACGGAGGTGAAAACGCCTGATCTTGTTGATGCTATAGTTGAAGTGACTGAAACCGGAAGTTCGCTCCGCGCCAATAAACTACGGATCGTCGATGTGGTGCTCGAGTCCAACACGAAACTGATTGCCAATAAAGAGAGCTGGATCAATCCTTGGAAAAAAGAAAAAATTGAAAACATCGCCATGCTGCTGCAAGGAGCGATCAATGCGGGAAGCAAAGTGGGATTGAAAATGAATTTGAAAAAGAACGATTTGGAAAAGGTGGTCGCTCTTATCCCCGCACTCCGAACACCGACAATCTCTCAGCTCTCCGATCCTGCATGGGTGGCAATAGAGACTATACTCGAAGAAAAAGTAGTCCGCGAAATCATCCCACAGCTCAAACGCGCCGGAGCCGAGGGTATTATTGAATACCCTCTGAACAAAGTTATCTACTAAACATTCGAAAAAAATTCGTGACCAATGCTGCGAAGAAGTTCGCAGCATTGTCGTTTTAAACTCTTCATATTTTTCTTCCCTAAGCGTTTATTTCCTTGTCTAAGCAAATAAATTTTATTTTATTGTTGAAGCTATGGCAAAGAATAATACCTCCATTCGGGTCTCCGACCTTCTTGTACAATCTGCGCGGCAAAACATTGACCAAGTGTTTGCAGCGCTTCAAACTTCCTCTGCCGGAATAACCGCGGCAGAAGCTGAAGAACGGCAACAAAAGTACGGGTTAAATGAAATTACGCAGGAAAAACAACACGGATGGGTATGGCGTTTCGGAATGGCTTTACGCAACCCGCTGGTGGTGCTTTTGTCAGGACTTGCCATCCTTTCTTTTGTCACCGGAGATATCCGCGCCGGTATCGTGATGGCATTAATGGTCGTGCTGGGTGTTGTGCTTCGTTTTGTGCAGGAAGCACGCGCCGATTCGGCGGCAGCGAAGTTAAAGGCGATGATCAGTGTAACCGCAACGGCCATTCGTGATTCTGTCGCTCTGGAAATCCCTTTGAAAGAATTGGTCCCAGGCGATATCATAAAACTTTCTGCCGGTGATATGATTCCCGCCGATGTCCGCATCAACACATCGAAAGATCTTTTCATCACGCAAGCCAGCTTAACCGGAGAATCGCTGCCGGTTGAAAAATTCGATGCCCGCGAAATTCGCGACAATATTACTCCATTAGAATTTTTAAACACTTGCTACCTTGGTACCAGTGTGGAAAGCGGCACCGCTA
>JAQUOA010000138.1 GCA_028749215.1 Bacteroidota bacterium | reverse complement strand
GAAATAAGATTTTTTTCAAGCACCGGCATTTCCAGCATGGTTGCTTCTTCAATCACTCGTTTTACTTCTTCCATCTTTTCTTTCTTATTCAAATCTTTTTTGGTGGCAAGTTCTTGATAGCGTTCCAAACCTGTCTTCACAATGTTCGCTAAAGAGCCGCGTTGTGTATCACAGGCAGAGATAGCAGCCGGGATATCGTTGGAGTTGAGATTCTGTACAAGGGTCTTAAGAAATTTCGGAAGCGGTCCGCGTCCGCCGGCTTTTTTCAACGAGAGAAGGCGTTCAATAATGTAGGTGACAACCATAACAGAAAGAGCGGCAAGACCGGCAACAAGAAAACCTCCCTTTTGAATAAACTCAGGCAGCATGAACTGATAAATTAATTCTCCAATGACCAGTGCACCGCCAATGATGATAACGTTGAGCGAACCTTGTTTCATAAAGCAACTCCTTTGAATATTAATTATTTATGTGTAAAAGTTATTTACTTTGCGATGGCATAGATCGCGTCTTCACGCTTTTCTGCCGTAGTGAAAATTGTTGACAGCTTGGTAACGATAAAAATATTGGTGATGCTCTTATTGATATTGCATAGTACTAGTTTCCCCTGACGATTCATATACGAAGTGTGTGCAGAAACCAGGGCGCCGATGGCAGACGAATTCAAATACTCCACACCTCCCAGATCGACAATTAATTTGCGATTGCCTTGTTCAAGAAGTGAAGCGACCGCTTTTTTGAGCTCATCTGTTTCGTCCCCGCCGACTAAAGAACCCTTCGGTTCTAAAATTACCACTTTCCCGTCGTTTACAGTTGAGGATTTAATTTTCATAGTGACAATCCTTCGCAGTTTATATACACATGACGAAGCGTTGCAACCGTCATTTTTTAAGGTATTAGGAAGATAAATATAGAGAAGTCAAGTTGCAATAAGAAATTTTGAAGAATTTCAAAACTTTTTAGGGACATCAGAACACGATGAATGTAATAAGTCCGCATTGCAAAAGAAAGTTACTTTTGTTTAAAAAATCATTCTTCCAGTAATTGCTGTCCAAAATCTTCAAGACTCGTTGTTGGAAGGTTGCAGGAATAATTTTTGCAATAAAACAGTGTCGTTTTACCATGGATCATTTTCATCTGTTTTGTAAACGGAAGGTGTTCCTCCACAAAACTGTGCGTGTGCTCATTTAATAAAACTGTTGTTAAATTCGGAAGATAATGACGAGCTATCGCAGCTCTAAAGCGGTCAACACTTTCTTTGTTCGTTCCTGTTACCAGAATAACATGCTCGGGAGGCGAAAGAAACAGATCAACGGCACACATCAACAGCGGCATCACCTGTGGGGACTGCAAAAGCATGGATGAAAAATACCGTAATGTTTTTTCAGCGTACTCTTTGAACAAAGAATTGTTTGTGAGCTGGTACAGTCGAATCAAATTCATCACCGCTATGGAATTACCTGCCGGTTCAGCTCCGTCATACGCTTCTTTCATTCGTACTAAAACCGAAGAATCTTTTCCCGCCGTATCATAGAAGCCCCCTTCTGCTGAATCCCAAAACAGTGATATCATTGTATTGGTTAATTCGATGGCGAATTGAATCCAGCGCAATTCACCTGAAGCTTCGTACAATTCTAACAATCCTGAAACGACAAAGGCATAGTCGTCAAGATGTGCTTCGTATTTCGTTTCGCCGTCTCGATACCGTCTAAATAATTTTTTCTCTTCTGAGCGATACAATTTTTTTAGAATGAATTCAGCCGCGGTAGAGGCAGCTGCAGCATAATCTTTTCTCTGCAAAATGTTCGACGCACGAGCCAATGCACCAATCATCAATCCGTTCCATCCTGCAAGAATTTTATCATCGCAAGAAGGCCGGGGACGTTGATTTCGCAGTTTAAATAATTTTTCTTTAGCGGAATTTAGGAGCTGTACAGCTTCTTCAATTGAAATTGAAAGATGCTGCGCCGTTTGCTCCATTGTAAATGGTGAGTACAAGATATTCTTTCCGTTAAATTCATGCTGGGGATCGGACAACGCATTGCCGGATTCTTCCACGCCATAAAAATGACAAAAGACTTTGGCTTCCTGCGGCGTGAGATGTTTTTCGATTTCCGATTTTGTCCAAACGTAAAATGCTCCTTCAATTTTATGAAGCGATGTTTCGGCATCTGCACTATCAGCATCTTCGGCCGAATAAAATCCTCCTTCGGGTGATCTCATGTCGCGCAAAACATAATCCAAAGTTTCAATCGCAACTTGTGCAAAAAAATTATCATGCGTGATTTGAAATGCATCCAGGTAGGAGTCCACCAGCTGTGCTTGATCATACAACATCTTTTCAAAATGCGGTACACGCCATTGTGCATCCACTGAGTACCGATGAAAACCACCGCCAAGATGATCGTACATGCCGCCGCTTGCCATTGCCATCAGCGTCGTCAATGCCATTGAGAGTGCTTCATTTTCCTTGGTGCGGTGATAATATCGAAATAAAAAATTCAACACCACCGGGCGAGGAAATTTTGGACCATTGCCAAAACCGGAAAACTTCGGATCGTAACCTGCCGCAATTTGATGATACGTTCGCTTCAAAATTACATCATCAATATGCGAATCTTTTGTATCAACAGGATGACTGTGTTGCAGTGCGTTAATCAACTCATTACCTGAGTGAAGAACATTCTCTTTTTCGTTCAGCCACACTTCGTGTATGCGTTCAAGCAATGTTGGGAACCCGGGACGGCCGTAACCGTCTTTTGGCGGAAAATATGTACCGCCGTAAAATGGTTTTAAATCCGGAGTAAGAAAAACTGAAAGAGGCCAGCCGCCGCTTCCTGCCATCATTTGTACTGCATTCATATACACTTTGTCAACATCCGGCCGCTCTTCGCGGTCAACTTTGATATTCACAAAATATTTATTCATGAGCGAAGTAATCTCTTTATTTTCGAAAGACTCACGCTCCATGACATGGCACCAATGACAGGTTGAATATCCTATCGAAAGAAATATCGGTTTATCTTCCTTCTTTGCTTTCTGAAACGCTTCATCACCCCATGGAAACCACTCAACCGGATTGTTTGCGTGCTGCAATAAATATGGAGATTTTTCGTGTTCTAATTTATTCGCCACTGTCTGAATTTAAAGTTTAAATGTTAGAAGGTTTTTAAGGTTTGATGCTATTCGACTTTTTTAGGTACTTAATAAAGTTTGCAATTTGAGAAGAAACTACGGTTGCAAGTTCGTGCAATTCCTTAAATTCGTCGTCATTAATATATTTTAGATCATTGGCAACAGTTAATAAGCTTCTCACTTCTCCACAAGAACCCTTTGAATATAATAAGAATCTTACAAATTCTTTATTGTTGTTTCGCTCAAACCCTTCAGCGATATTGGACATATTGGACATAATTGAAACTGATGCTCTTTGAATCTGATCACGAAACCCAAAGTCTTTTGAAGGCTTTCCATCTGAACAAATCTTGTAGATTTTAAAAGTCAAAACACGAGCATCCTCCCAAGCTTTAACATCTTCAAAACGTTTTATTGCATTCAACCTCCGTCTCTACATGTTGGTTTTTAACTTTAGAACATTTAAACGTTCAAACTTTGGGACCTATAACCGATCATTATTCTGCTTCGTCAGTTTTATATCCTGCAGCTGCGGAGCTTTCACACGGATTTCAAAACGATAACCTGCGGCGTATCCAATTGGAGTCCATTGGAAATTCATCAGCCAGCAGTGAAGGTCACGAGAGATGTTGATTTGTGGTGCGGCGAGTTGCTTGTGGGTTATATCGTAACTCGTGGAGGCGGTAAATTTCCAATTCTCGGTCAAATTAAAATCCAGATTGCCGCTGATGTTTGCCGAGCGGGATTTTTGCTGTGGATTTTCCTGGTTTTGTGCAAAACTAAAACTCAGCGACATACTCCAAGGAATACTAAAATCCGGTTCACCTGAATCATAAATACTTCGATTGCCGTTAAACGCTTTGTTGCGCGTATCTTCCGCAATGCGGGCGCTATCGCTTACTTGCTGCTGTGTTTGCGCCTTCTTGCGTTCTCCGCGCAATGACGTGGAAAGATTCAAAGAGAAATTTGTCATCTCCACGATCCCTTTCCCCCGCTCCCACAGATATCTATCTACACGCGAATTCGTCGCTTGATCAAATTCATAAAAACGATAATTGCTGTTACCATTGATGCTAAGATACTCACCAATTTGTGTCCGATAATTTACCGATAAGTCTGACAGTTTAAATTTGTCTGCGGCAAAATTGTAATTGGTGCTTAATCCTAAATTGAGCAATTGATATTTCTCTTCTTTCTGAGAAGTATCGGCTGCTGATGTTTTCATTTCAAACACATTACCGACAGAAAGTGATATTGCCTGCTGTTCGCCTGCCGATGCACCGCCATAAATTTCGCGTTGAAACCGATTGAACTTTTGTTCTACGCCAAATTTATCTTTATACGTTTGATAATATCCAAATGACGGTTTTGAAAAATCAGGCGTGTAATTATATCCAATGGACGGTGTTAGCGTATGACGGAATCCTGCCACACCGGGAATCGGCGGTTGGAAGATGCCGTATAATTTTGTCGAAGCACTCACTCCCAAACCAAATGTGCGAACAGCTTCCAATCCTTTTTTGTCTTCTGTGATTGGCGCATTGGTTGATGTGTCAACACTGACGAGTCTCGTGCTTTTATCATACCATCGTTCGTTGTAGCTTAACGCCGGTGAAATGGTAAAATATCCCGCTTTCGGTGCTGCATTGAATGACAGACTGTGGTTCACGCCTTGCCGTTCGTATAGCGTAAATGCAGCGGTATCCGTTGGACGTGTTTTATTATCGACACGTTGATACTGCGAATTATAGCTCATCCCTATCATTTCGTACCAGGAAAAACTATTGTCAGAGGAAGGATTTCGGTTACGCTTCTCACTTCTAAACGGATATGTCTGCGCATGCGAGTACGAAATAGAAGGAAGAACATTGGTAATAGATCCGGTAATGAGATTTTGAGTGCGTCCGATATTGGCGCTCATACTGCTGTTCGTTCCTTCCCAACTTTTGCTGAGAGTCGCATTGGAGGTAATTTCTTGATTTAAGAGATCGGTCAATGTCAGAGCACGGCGGTAATTTTCAGAACTGGCGAAAGTAAAATTCACATCAAGGTTCGTGGTCGGATTAAATCTTTGATTGTGCCGGAGATTGGCGTAGTAGTCTGCCTTATTCACGTAATCATTATCATTAGGTTCATTCTCAAACGTGCGCTGATAGTAACCGGACAACGATCCGGTAAAATCGTATCGCTTAGCATAGCGAAAGTTTGGACTAACACGATATGTTCCGCTTGTGAGCCAATCGCCCAACACAGCAAGGTCGGTGTACTCGCTCATCGCCCAATAATATCCAAAATGTTCAAGTCCTGTTCCACGTGAACCTTGATCGACAAATGTCGGAGCAATGATTCCTGATCGGCGGCCGCCTTGGCTTGGAAACACGCCAAACGGCAATGCAAAGATCGGCACATCGGAGATGTACAGGTAAATAGGACGCGCAACGATTTTATCTTTCACTGTTACACGCATTTCAGGACTAAAAAAATAAAAATGAGGATGTCCGTACTCGCACGTGGTATAGTATCCATTGGCAATGAACAGCATATCCCTGTCCATCTTTTTTATCTGTTCGCCGTTGTAGAATCCCTGGTCTTGCGATGTTCCTCCCAGCGTGACTCTTCCCTTTTGTGTTTTAAAATTGTACGAGATTTTCCATCCATCGTACTTATCAGCTCCTTCCGTCATGATGGGCGTTCCGGTGTACAGCTTCTTCAATGTATCGGTTCGTTCTTTCTTGGTGGAATCAAGAATGCCGTACGACGTCAACTGATTGGTATTCCAGTTTACATCAATCCGTTCGGATTTTAAGCCGATGTCTTTGTACTTCACATCGCTCTTGCCGAACATCTTCATCTGTTTATCGTCAAACGTAAACACGATGGAGTCATTGGCAGTGTACGTCACCATTGAATCGATGCTTGACGATGTCTTGCTTGTATCAATTTTTGTTTGAAGTGAATCAGGACGGATCTTGAGTGAATCAGCAGTTTGAGAATAGCTGACAGAAGAAAAGATGAACCACAAAGAGATAAGGACACAAAAAGAATTCTGCGTGAACCTTCGCACTCTTATCGCTTTGTGGTACGACATCATTACAGAATCATTCCCGCCGCACCAAGCATTCCGGCATCATTGCCAAGTTTCGCACGGAGAATTTTTATTCCGTCCCGAAGCGGCTTTTGAACGTTGCGCATTGCGGACTGACGGATCGCATCATACACAAAATCGCCAACGGCAGAAACACCGCCGCCTATCACCGTCACGCGGAAGTCGAGAGTATTCATCACCGCACCGATCATGACACCCAACAGTGTTCCGGCTTCTACAAGAATATCTTTTGCCAGCTGATCGCCCGCTTCCGCCGCTTTTGATAAATGCATAGGTTCTATTTTACTTTCATCCCCGCCGGCAAATTGAAGAATCTTGGAATTAGGTGCGGTTTTCAATTTCTCTATCGTTCTTTTTGATAAATATTTTTGCCCGACATACGCTTCTACACAACCTCTGGTTCCGCAGTTACACATCAACCCTTCATAATTGACGGAGATGTGCCCGACTTCTCCTGCTCCTCCGCTGGGTCCTCGATAAATGTGATTGTCCATGATAATACCACCACCAACTCCGGTTCCCCAAATGATGAACAAGAAATTGGGATGTTCTTTCCCTGCACCAAATTTTGCTTCGGCAACCGCGGCTACGTTCGCATCGTTATCTACTTCCACGCGCAGTTTAAATTCTTTTGAAATAATATCCGCCAAGGGAACGACATCCCAATTTTTTATATTCGGTGCGCTCCGTACGATTCCACCCGGATTTTCTATAAGTCCGGGAGCGCCAATCCCAATTCCTGCAACAGGGGCTCCCTTCGCATGCATAAGGACTTCTGAAATTGATTTTTTTATCTGTTCGATAACCGCCTCCGGATTTTCATCCGCACGCGTTGGGAGTTTTGAAAGTGCAAGAACTTTTCCGTCACTGTTAATCAATCCTGTTTTAACGGTAGTGCCGCCGAGATCGACGCCGATTGCGAGTTGTTGTGCCATGGTGTTTTTATTTTAATGCAGCTGCCTGCAGATTTGTATTGAGTAAGAAAGTGTAATTTGTTTTAATGTAATTCAAAATTTTTTCCGCTATTACTTTGTGTCCTTCTTTGTTCGGATGAATGCCGTCATCACAAACCAAACGGGTATAATCATCGGTTTCTAAAAATGCAGAACGGATGTCAATTAAACGCGTTTTCGTCTCTTCGGCAACGCGAAGAATGGCGGCATTGTACCGCTCATGCCATGAATAAATGCGTGAGACGCTTCCTAGAAATTTCAGGATATTGTTCTTCGCCTCTTCGCTGTTATGGCTGATCCATCGAAAATATTTATCAGGATCGAGGGGCGGTAACGATACGAGTACCGGAACGATGTCCATACCATTTAATTTTTTTACCAGTCCCAAAAGCATTTC
>JAQUOA010000137.1 GCA_028749215.1 Bacteroidota bacterium | reverse complement strand
ACTACGAGTTTACACGACAAATCTGTGATTGGTCAAAAGCTGTCTTGCCAAATACGCACGATGAAAGCAATCTTATTTCACAAGGCTTGCATATATCTCCAAATAAAATTACCGCCATTCCAAACGGCGTTGAGTCGAAATTTGAATTTGGCGATCCGACACTCTTCAAAAAAAAATACGGTATTGAAAATTTTATCCTTAATGTAGGGCACATTGGACCGGAACGAAAGAATGTTCTTTCATTGATTCGATCTTTAAAAAAAATAGATCACCCCTCCGTCATTATTGGAAGAATAACTGATTCGCCTTTAGCTCAGCAGTGTTTGCAAGAAGCCAACGAATCAAAGAATATTTTGATCATTGACGGATTGGATAATGATTCAGAAATGCTTGCGTCTGCATATGCGGCGTGCGAAGTTTTTACGCTCCCTTCTCTTTTTGAAACTCCCGGCATCGCCGCTCTCGAAGCAGCGCTCGCAGGTGCAAAAATAGTTATTACACCTTTTGGTGGAACCAAGGATTACTTTGGAACAATGGCAGAATATGTCGATCCATATTCCATTCAATCAATCACTGATGGAATTGTGAAAAAGCTGAATGAAAAAAAAGACCCTGCATTAAGAGATCACATCCGAAAAGAATTTTTGTGGAGCCGTGTAGCAGAAAAAACTCTTTCCGTCTACAACAAATTATTAGCATGACTCAACGTCGATTTCTTATTATACGCCCTGATCGTATTGGGGATGTTGTGTTGACTACTCCCCTTATTCGAGCAGTTAAAAAATCATTTCCCGGTAGTTTTGTTGCTGTGATGGTTGGATCGTACACTGCTCCATTGCTTGAACACAATCCACACATCGATCTCCTTCTTACAGATGACCCCGAAGGAAAAGATTCGGCGCGCTCAGGATTCTGGCATCAAGTAGTAAAACTTCGACAGCTACGATTCGATACCGGGTTGATGCCTCTTCCTCGTGAACGCCATGCATGGATGATGCTGCTCGCCGGGGTTAATAAACGAATCGGGGTGGGAACAAAATTGTATCAAGTTTTAACAGGGATGAAGACTGTTAGCCGCCATAAATACATTCCTCTGCGTCATGAAGCCGATTATGTGATGGACCTTGGACGAAGAATAGGAATTACTACTGATGATTTGAAACCGGAAATTTTTGTCCCTGAAGAAGAAAAGATAATTGCGCGGCAGTTCTTTACGCAAAATGGGTTTGATATATCAAAACCAATCATCGGAATTAATCCGGGTTCAAACAGTTCTTCACCAAACTGGCCGCCGGAAAAATATTCTCATGTCGTAAAACAGCTTTCTAGGACACACCAGGTGTTTGTAAATGTCGGTCCAAAATCTTCAAATCTTGAAAAGCATTTTAACTCTATTAATTCAAACATCGTTATTCATGCACCGGATAACCTTCGTGACTTAATTGGTTTATGCTCCTTGCTTTCCGTCCTTGTCGCTCCAAGTACGGGAACAATGCATATAGCCGCGGCACTTGGCATTCCAACGGTTTCGCTCTTTTGTCCATTGACGGCATGTTCCCCTAAATTATGGGGACCAATCGGAAATTCATCCGAAATTATTTTGCCTCCCGAAGGATATTGCCAAGGCCGGTGTCCGGGAAATCCTAAAATTTGTCCCTTCGAAGAGATTACTGTTGATGAAGTGGTTTTAAAAACGATTTCTCTGGTAAAAAATAAAATGATGGGAACATAAACGTTCGTAGCATTGTTTCACAGAGTGAACAGTTTATGATTAAGGGAATCTTTCATGATGAAAATACTTCTAATTTTTAGTTTCCTGGTTTTGACTACCATCGGGTATTCTCAAAACGCTTCTGATCGAAAAAATATTGCGTGGAATAACTTTAACCAGGGGTTGAATCAGGCAAGAACAAGCGGAAAGAAGATTTTAATTGATGTGTACACCGACTGGTGTACGTGGTGTAAAAAAATGGATGCCGTCACATATTCAGACGGCATTATTCAAGATTATCTCCAGAAAAATTACATCATCGTTAAATTAAATGCTGAAGGAGATGAAAAAGTAAATTATGCAGGGCAAACATTGAGCGCTGCTGAATTTGCCAAAGGGATGGGTGTAACGGGTTATCCGGCTACATTGTTTTTAAAAAGCAACGGTGACCCGATCACTGTGCTGCCCGGATATTCAGAACCAAAAATGTTCATTCATGTGTTGAGCTTTATCGGAGAAAATCACTTCGAAAAGGAAAAATTTTCTGATTATCTTGATAAAAAAGGTGTTAAACACTAAGGGTTTGTATAAAAAAAGAACTTCTCTTATTTTTACAGAGGTTCTTTAATCTCACCGAATTGCATTTATAAATATATCAGACCGAATTCCTGCAATCCGTTTCACTTCAGACACAATCTTTTTTACATCTATCATTTGAATGCACTCTAAATTGTAGGGGCATTCCTTTTTCCAGCATGGAGCGCAATGCAAACCTTCGGGAATAAGTTTGAATCCACGATCATACAAATCAATCTCACTCCAGCAACTTAAACCAAACCACGTAATGACAAACTTTTTCAACGCAATGCCGACGTGCATTCCAAACGAATCACCGGTAATGATGATATCACAAATATTTTCGTAACAAATCCCGCGGCGAACACCTTCGGTGGTTGGAGTATTCAATACTTTGTCTCCTACCCGTCTCGCAATCTCCGCATTGCGCTCAGTATCTTCCGGCCCGCCGACTAATACCAATCGGATCCCGGGGAAACCATACAGTTCATTGATAATTTGCACGTGCTGGTCAATGGTCATTTTTTTATTCGGGTAGAGATAGGAACATCCAGTATTGAACCCGACGACCAGATCGCCATTGATAAATTTATTTTCATTCTTATACCACTCGCAATATTTTTTTTCTTCTTCGGAAAGATTTAACACATATTCATCGCGAACAAATTTCAACTTCATTGCTTCCTGAACAATCTGAGTCCCGACTTTCGTGTTCTTTTTGAATTTCAGGTCGTCATCAAGCCCAAGCAGATAAAAATAGTTAGCCTCAGTATTAAATGGGACAATTTGTCCGTGTTTATTCACGCCAAAACCAATTTTCTCTTTTGCATTCAGCGTATTTACAAATGCGCACGCCCGTTTTGTTTTGTCAACGCTATAGACGATATCAAAATCCATCTGCTGCAAGACAAGCCAGTTTTCAGGCTCCCACACAAACACCTCATCGATGAATGAATTATTATCCAGCAAGCGATAGGCATTCTTCAAAGTGATCCACGAAATGTGACTTTTCGGATATTTCCGTTTGATGGCCGGTAACATTGCAGTTGTTTGAAGAACGGCTCCCATCGCATCAAGGTTTACGATCAATATTTTTTTACCGATTGGATTGGGATCAACACACTTTTTATAACATGTTGTTCCGGGAAAACACGGTTTGTAGCCGGAAAATCTTTTGCAATCAGGAATCGCAATTTTTTTTGAAACACTCTTTCGTTTAATAGATTTCTTTTTCATATGCTCTTAATTGCTCTTTATTAGATTATGAAATGCAGTCAGCACTGACTCTACGCTGAGATCGCTCATACAAACATTGCCAATAGGGCATTTGGTTAAATTACATGCCAAACAATCTAATGATTCATTTCTTATCCAGGCAGATTTCCCACCGTAGGGACCTTGTAAAAAAGGGTTTGTCGGGCCAAAAATTCCCAATGCCGGAACGCCTAATGAAGCCGCTATGTGCATAGGACCGGAGTCATTGCTGACAAGATACGAACATTGCTTTAGCAACGCACCCATTTGTTTAAGTGTTGTAGATGGAATTACAATGCTGGATTGCTTCATCAATGATTGAATTTTCTTCACATCCTCATGCTCTCCGGGTCCCCAAAATAAAATAATTTTTGCCTGTAACTCAACGGCAAGATTATCTGCCAGTAGTGCAAATTTTTCTTTAGGCCATCGTTTCGTGTACCATCCGCCGCTTGGATTGATGCCAATAATTTTTGAGTCGTTCAATTCATTTTCGCTTGTCCACTGCTGTGCGAAAGTCAACTCTTCCTCCGAATATGGAAAATACGGATGAGAAGAGACGATTGGAATATGAAAATGCCGAAGAACATCTAAATTAAAATCGACATTGTGCACTTCGCCTCCGCGAGGAGTCACATAGTCGGTGTACGCATACCGTCTGCCTCTGAATGGAAAACCTATTCTGCATGAAGCTCCACTCAATTTCGTAACAAGGGCACTTCTGGGATTGCCAAACAGGTCAACGACAACATCATATTTTTTTTCCCTTATTTTCTGAATAAGTGAAAGGGCGGATTCCTTTTTTTTATTAAAGGTGATGACATCATTGATGTTCGGATTACCTCGAACAACATCTGCAGCAAATTGTTCACAAAGAAAATCTATTTTTAGATGCGGAAATTGCCGCTTAAGATTTTCAACGACAGGAGTGGACAACAGCACGTCGCCAATAGCCCTCAGTTTTATAACTAAAACGGATAATGAAGATTCGAACGGGTTGGTGTGATTCACGCGATATTCAATTATTTTTTAAAAAATACCAAATATGGATGTCAAATCAAACTTGCTTTGGATAAAATTTCCTGCATTGTACCAGTCTTGATACTCCACCAAAGTTTACGTATGATGAAATAAAAAAAGAATGTTATGAAACAAAGAATCCTTTTCATTTTGCTCTCCATAACCTTACTCTTTAACACTTTCAGAGCACAAGTGAAAGTCGTTGAAGATTCACTCTTTTCCCCATCTATCAGGGCGACGATGAAATTTTACGCTGTTTTACCGGATGGATATGAGAAAAATGAAGACCACTACACAACAATCTACCTCCTTCACGGACTTAATGGAAATTATAAAGATTGGGTGACCCTTACGAACCTTGTTCATTATGCAAGTAAGCATCACTTTATTTTGATTACACCGGATGGCGATAATAGTTGGTACACGAATTCAATGACGAAACTAAATGCTAATTACGAAGGATACGTCATTAACGATCTCATTCCTTTTGCGGACTCAAAATATCGGACGATACGATCAAAATATGGACGAGCTATTGCCGGCCTTTCAATGGGAGGTTATGGTGCTGCAAAATTCAGCTTAAAATATCCGTCACTCTTTTTCTTTGCCGGTTGTCTCAGCCCTGCAATACAATTTCCGTATGGACTTGAAGATTCCGCTATTGTCAAAAGACGCACGAAAGAATCTTTGGAAAAATTGCATGATATTTTTGGATCGCTCCGAAATGAGAATTGGCAGAATGAAGATGTTTTTAAACTTGTAGAAAAAGCAGAATCCAAAACCATTCCATATTTCTATCTTTCTGTAGGCTCACAGGATGGAATACCTGAAATTATCAATTTAACACACAAATTTGCAGCATCGCTGCGCAAGCAGGGAATTCCATTCGAAATGCACGAATCGGCTGGAAGCCACGATTGGAAGTTCTGGAATAAAGAGATTGAGACAGTTTTAAATCGAATTGACGAACATATAGAAAAGAAATGAAAGCACCGTGACCGACACCATGATGCCACACCATATTGATACAATCCTTGGCTCCAACATTCGCCTTCTCGGCAATCTCCTGGGCGAAGTGATTCAAGAACAAGAGGGAAAAAAATTTTTCGAATTAGAAGAATTCATCCGGCTTTCCACAAAAGAACACCGGCGAACCCGTGCCCAAGAAGTTCACGCTAAATTACAGAAGAAAATCGCATCGCTCGACACTGTTTCGATGCAAAAACTCATTCGTGCATTTTCTACATATTTCCAGCTCGTCAATATCGCGGAACAACATCACCGCATCCAGCGGATTCGCGCCCAGAAAAAACACGGGCATGGACATTATCCGCAAGGTTCTTTGCGGCATACTCTTCTCGTTGCAAAAAAAAGAAAAGTTTCTGCCGATGAGGTATCAAAATTCTTTGCGCAACTCCATTTTTCTCCCGTCTTTACCGCACATCCAACCGAAGCATTGCGCCGCACTATTCTCGAAAAGCATACCCGTATTTGGAATGTGCTTGAAGAGTTAGATAAAAAAGATTTGCTGGCAGATGAACGGCTTGCATTGATCCAGACAGTGAAACGTAACATTACAAGTTTATGGCAGACTGAAGTGACGCGGTCGTACGACGTTTCGCCCTTGGATGAAGTGACCAACGGACTTTTTTATTTTCGTCAAATTCTTACGGATGTTATTCCTGCATTCTTTGATGAACTTGAGAGTGCACTGGCAGACACGTATCCGGCATTGAAAAATAAAATTCCATCGTTTGTTCAATTTGGTTCGTGGATCGGCGGTGACCGCGACGGAAATCCATTCGTGACAGCGGATGTAACATGGCTAACCTTGAAGCGTCAAACGAATTTGATCATCGATTCATATTTGAAAATGCTTGATGAACTCTATGTTGAACACAGCGAGTCCTCGATCATAACAAAAATTAGTGATGAACTTCTTGACTCTGTTTCAGATAAAGTAATGGATGAAAAAGAAGGAATTCCTTCATTCATACGAAATAAAAATGAAGTCTATAGATTGAAACTTGCCCTTGCTTCCAGAAAACTTCAACGAGTGAAGAAAAAGTTAGATGGTGAACTTTCTGAAAACGAGACAGTGTATGAATCATCCGATGAATTTCTTGCTGACCTCAAGCTTATTTATGACAGTCTGATTCAAAACAAAGGCGAAATACTTGCCAATGGAACCTTGAAACACTTGATCCGAAATGTTGAGACATTCGGTTTCCACCTCGCTACGCTCGATATTCGCCAGCATAAAAAAATACACAGCGAAGCAGTGCGGGAAATCTGTTTACAACACCGCATTCCGTACGAATCGATGTCCGACGCCGAACGAATAGCTTGGCTGACAGCAAACCTATTTGAAGAACATACGTTACTGGTTGACGTGTCATCGTTGACCGAGCAAAGTAAAGAAGTGCTGGCAACATTCAATATCATCTCCAGGGCATTGGATGAGATCGATTCTCGTGCCATCCGTTCATACATCATCAGCATGACAGAGTCTCCAGCAGATGTTCTCGAAGTATTATTCTTCATGAAGCTTACCGGCCTGTTGAATACTGAAGATGAAACATGGCAGAGTAAACTGAATGTTGTTCCTTTGTTTGAAACAATCGGCGACTTGCGTGCTTCGGTTTCTATCATGGCAGGCTTGTATACAAACGAAGCCTATAAGAGGCATCTCGCCGCACGCAGGAATCATCAAGAAATCATGCTCGGGTATTCCGATAGCAGCAAAGATGGCGGCATTATTGCTTCAACATGGGAATTGTATAAAGCACAGCGGGCACTTGCCAAATGCTCCACCGAACATCGTGTGGATTGGATGTTCTTTCACGGCCGCGGCGGAACTGTGGGACGAGGCGGCGGGCCGGAGTTTCAAGCGATCATGGCATTGAGTGGACATTCCATTAACGGTAAAATGAAAATTACTGAACAAGGCGAAGTCATTTCTCTGAAATATTCGCGGAAAGAAATTGCCCAGCGTTCACTTGAACTCACCACGTCAGCGATGTTGTTGAAGTATTTTGAGCAGACC
>JAQUOA010000011.1 GCA_028749215.1 Bacteroidota bacterium | reverse complement strand
GGGCGGGGACAGCAAAAAGGAGCGATGATTACCGACGTCATGTTTGTAACCACAGACGGAGGCAAAACGTGGAAGAATGTTCTGACGCCAAATCCCAACAAACGTGTTCAAGGTGATGACGGACTTACCTTCAGCCGTGACGGCATTTGTTATCACTCCCATCTTTCATTCGAAGGGCTGCGTCATCCCCGTCCAAAAAAAGCGAGCAGTGCCATTGCCATCGGCGCATCATTCGACGGCGGATTGACGTGGCAGAATTCTGTTCCCGCAGTCGATCATATCAACACCTACATTCCGATGGAAGATAAACCGTACGTTGTCGTCAACAACATACCGCAGCACGCCAACCAGGGACAGCTGTACGTGTCATGGACTCGTTTTGATAATTACGAAAGCACAAAGCCTGGCGACTCGACACAAATTTATTTTTCGCGCTCGCTCGACAGCGGAAAAACTTTTTCGATGCCGATTCGCATCTCCGATCAGGGGGGCGATTGCATGGATGGCGATAACACTGTTGAAGGTGCAGTCCCCGCAGTTGGCACCAATGGAAATATTTACATTGCTTGGTCAGGTCCGCGCGGATTAGAGTTTGATAAATCGACCGACGGCGGATTAACGTTCGGCACTGATAAGATTATTGACAAACAGTACGGCGGCTGGGATTTTGATGTTGACGGAGTTTTTCGAGCGAACGGCATGCCGATTACCGCCGTTGACCAAAGTGACGGGCCAAACAGTGGAACAATTTATGTGAATTGGGTTGATGACCGCAACGGCGACCTGGATGTCTTCGTCACTTCATCGCGAGACAGCGGAGAGCACTGGAGTAAGGCTGTACGGGTCAATGATGATAAATTAAAAAACGGCGCAGTACAATTCTTTACATGGATGGCGGTCGATCCGGTTGACGGCTCGGTGAATGTTGTTTTCTATGACCGGCGAAATCTTGACAGCACAAAAACCGGAGTGACAATGGCGCGCAGTGTTGATGGCGGTAAAACTTTTAAAAATTTCCCGATTGATGTTCTGCCTTTCTACTGTACTAAACGCGCCTTCTTCGGGGATTACAACGGCATTGCCGCGTTCAATGGAACCGTGGCTCCGATCTTTACACATTTTGTGAGCGAGACAAAACTTGGTGTTTCTGTTGCACTGTTTCATTTTAAAACCGGAACAGTGCAAACAATACCATAACAATGTTGAGTACCTGTCATATTTATAATTAATCAAGACTCATAGCACCGAATTTATAATTCTGCTCCACAATTAAAATCTTCTGCGCATTCTTTATTTCTAATTTCTCCGGCTTTGCATTTGGAGAAAGAAAAATCTAATTTACTCGCAACAATGTGCGGGTAAATTTTGCTGTTACCATCAGCCATTGCATTTACTCTCACCTAAGCACATTGCCCTGTTGCATGTAACATAATTCAATACGAGTGTTGTATTACGGTTTCGCTGCCTCTGTTTTGAATTGGTATTCCATCATTGAGGTGATGATATGGCAACGTCCACAAAGAAACTCACCCAAAAAAAAATCTCCCCGCCAAAAAAAGCTCGCAGGCATTCTCATCCCAAAGAATTGTTACCAAAAAAAAGCGAAGAATATCAATCGTTGATTCATAACATTCAAGCGGCAGTTATCGTTCACGGAAATCAAACCCAAATAGTGACTTCAAATTTGATGGCGCAACAACTGCTGGGTTTGACGGAAGACCAACTGCTCGGCAAAACCAGCATTGATCCTGCCTGGCATTTCATTTGTGAAGATGGAACAGTAATGCCGGTTGAAGAATATCCTGTCAATCAAGTATTTGCAACAAAGAAACCGCTGCGGGACTTCATTACCGGCATTTTTCATCCTGAAACAAACGATCATACGTGGGCATTGGTGAATGCTGATCCGGTGCTGACAAGTGACGGCGAAATAGAGTGCGTCATTGTTACCTTTGTCGATATCACCGAACAAAAAAAGACGGAGAAAACGAAGGCAAAATTGGTGGCCATCGTTGAATCATCGGATGATGCTATTACGGGAAAAACTCTTGACGGAATTATTGAGAGCTGGAATACCGGTGCGGAACGCCTCTATGGCTATACATCGACGGAAATAATTGGGAAGAATGTTTCGCTTCTGGCTCCTTCATCCCGCAAGAATGAGGTGACAGAGATTCTTAAAAAGATAAAAAATGGAGAACGGGTTCAACATTTTGAAACCGAGCGAGTACGAAAAGACGGCACCGTAATTTCCATTTCGCTTACCGTCTCACCCATGAAGGATGCTTCAGGAAAAATTATCGGCGCTTCTTCAATCTCAAGGGATATCACGGAACAAAAGCGAACAGAAAAATTATTGAAGCAAAGCGAGGTGCGCTTGAATGAAGCGCAGCGGCTGGCGCACATTGGAAGCTGGGAGATGAATTTGACCGATAATCACCTTGTATGGTCCGACGAAATTTATAGTATGTTCGAAATTGATCCGAACCGGTTCGGCGCTTCGTACGATGCATTTCTCGCTGCCATTCATCCTGAAGACCGTGACGCGGTCAATACAGCATACAGTACCTCCGTAAAAAATCGCACTCCTTATACAATTGATCATCGTCTTTTATTCAAAGACGGCCGAATCAAGTATGTTCATGAACAATGTGAAACATTTTATGACAAGAACGGAAAGGCAATCCGTTCTCTTGGCACTGTCCAAGATGTTACTGAGCGCAAACGTATTGAAGAAAATTTACGCCTTGCCCATAGCTATACACGAAGCCTCATTGAAGCAAGTCTCGATCCGTTAGTTACCATCAGTGCCAACGGTAAAATAACCGACGTCAATGAAGCAACAGAAAAAGTAACGGGATTTTCCCGGCACGAACTGATCGGCACCGATTTCTCAAATTACTTTTCCGAACCTGAAAAAGCCCGATTGGGTTATCAAGAAGTGTTCAAGAAAGGATTTGTTCAGGATTATGCGTTGGAAATTCATCACCGGAAGGGTACGACCACACCTGTTCTCTACAATGCATCAGTGTATAAAGATGAATCAGGAAAAGTGATCGGAGTCTTTGCAGCTGCACGCGATATGACCGAACAAAAAAAGGCGGAATTTGTTTTGCGCCAAAGCGAGGAAACACTGAAAGAAGCTCAACGCATCGCTCATCTGGGCAGTTGGCATATGGATCTGGCAACGAACGAGGTTGTTTGGTCGAAAGTGCTCTACAAAATTTACGGTTTGGAACCGGCGCTGTCGCCGCCGCTTTACACCGAATCCATGAAACTTTTCACTCCGGAGAGCTGGGAACAATTGAGCAGTTCTATAGCTCAAACCACGCAAACCGGCATTCCTTATGAACTTGAACTGGAGTCAGTGCGGCAGGATGGCGGCAGGCGATGGATGTGGGCGCGAGGAGAGCTGGTGCGCGATGAACAGGGAACACCCGTCAGGGTTCGGGGTGTGGTGATGGATATTACGGAGCGCAAACGCGCTGAAGAGGCACTTATTGAAAGTGAAGAAAAGTATCGCCTGCTTGCTGAGTCATCTCCCGAAATGATTTATCTCATCAAGACTGATGGATGCATCTCATATATGAATCATGTCGCGAGATTACAATTTGGTATTTCTGTTGATAAACTCGTGGGAAAGCATATCACAGAGATCTTCCCCCCATCTATTGCTCAACAAAATGTCGACGCTATTCAAAGAGTCATCGATTCTGGAAAACCAATTCACCATGAATCGGTTCAGCAGTTTCCGTCGGGTAAGAAATGGGTCGAGACAAGACTCTCACCGGTGGTAGATAAGAATAATCGAGTCGTTGGCGTATTGGGTCTGTCGAACGACATAACCGAGCGCAAGCAGGCAGAAGAACAAATTCAAAAACTTAACGACGAACTTGAACTGCGGGTCTTTCAACGAACGGCACAGCTGGAAGCCGCTAACAAAGAACTTGAAGCATTCGCGTACTCCGTTTCGCATGATCTGCGTGCGCCGCTGCGAAGCATCGACGGCTTTAGCCACATCCTTCTTGAAGAATACACAAAGTGCATCGATGAGCAAGGAAAAGATTATCTGCACCGCGTGCGGACTGCGGCACAGCACATGGCGCAGCTGATTGATGATATGTTGAATCTTTCACGACTGACACGAAGCGAGTTAAATATTCAAACATTCAATTTCAGCGAAATCGCTTTTGCCATCAGCAACGAACTGCACGTGGCAGAGCCTGAACGCACTGCTGAGTTCACCATCCAGAAAGATGTTTATGTTCATGGTGATGTCCGATTGTTGAAGGTTGTTGTGGAGAATCTGTTGAGAAACGCATGGAAATTCACATCAAAACATCCGATCGCCCATATAGAATTTGGAAAACAGGAACATGAAGGCCGGGAAGCATACTTTGTTCGTGATGACGGCGCGGGATTTGATATGGCGTATACAACAAAATTATTTGGTGCTTTTCAACGCCTCCACACAACCAGCGAATTTCCAGGCACGGGCATCGGATTGGCAACAGTGCAGCGTATTATTCATAAACATGGCGGCACACTGTGGGCAGAAGGAAAAGTTGAACAAGGGGCAACATTTTATTTCACACTTCCATAGGGGGAATAATTATGGCAGCTAAAATTATTTTGTTGGTCGAGGATAATCCGGATGATATCGAGTTGACACTTCGAGCATTAAAAAAAAATAAGATCATGAATGAAGTCGTCGTTGCCAATGATGGTGCAGAAGCATTTGAGTACCTCTTTGGAACAGGAAAGTACGTGGGAAGAGATCTGACCGTTATGCCGGCAATAACCCTTCTGGACCTTAAACTTCCAAAGATTGGCGGGCTTGAAGTGTTGCAGAAACTGCGTGCACATCCGCTCACAAAACTTCTTCCGGTAGTAATTCTCACGTCATCAAAAGAAGAACAAGATTTGATGACAGGATACAGCCTTGGCGTCAATAGTTATGTCCGTAAGCCGGTAGATTTTTCTCAATTTGCCGAAGCCGTCAGCAATCTTGGGTTGTATTGGCTGCTCCTCAATGAGGTGCCTCCATGCAAGGGAGGATAACATTATGAAAGCGACACTGCGAGTTCTCATGATTGACGATTCGGAAGATGATGCTCTGCTCTTATTGCATCAACTCAACAAAAGTGATTATACCATAGAACACATACGGGTTGATACCGCCAAAGATTTTACAGAAGCTTTGAAGAACCATGCGTGGGATATAATTCTTTCAGATTACAAAATGCCTCATTTCAACGGAAGTGATGCGTTGAAGCTTTTTAAGAAAATGGATATCGATATTCCTTTTATTATTGTCTCTGGAACTATCGGCGAGGAAATTGCAGTGGAAATAATGAAAGCCGGCGCGCAAGATTACATTATGAAGAACAATCTTAAGCGCTTGCTTCCGACTATCGACCGAGAAATACGGGAATCAAAAAACCGCGCAGCACGAAAACATCTCGAAGAACAACAGAAGAAATCGGGAAAAGCCCTCGTTGAACAATCTCGCGTTTTGGAGTCCTTTTTTAAACATACGCAAACGTGCCTGGTGTTTCTAGACAAAGAGTTCAATTTCATCCGTGTGAACGAGGCGTATGCCAGAGTCTGTCAACGCGATGCCTCGTCATTCATCGGGCATAATCATTTTGAACTGTATCCTTCGGATGAGTTGAAAAGCCAATTTGAACACGTTGTGCAGACGAAGAAAACGTACCAAGTGCTGTCCAGACCGTTTACATTCCCGGATCATCCGGAATGGGGTACATCGTACTGGGATTTAACTCTCACACCGGTACTCAACAATGAAAATGAAATCGAATATCTAGTCTTTTCACTTGTTGATACCACCGAACGAAAACTGGCAGAAGAAAAAATAACAAGGGCAAAAGAAGAATGGGAACACACCTTTGATGCGATCTCCGATCCGATTATGGTTCTTGACAACGATTTTAAAATTGTCAAAACAAATGTGTCAATGGCTGCTGCCTTAAAAAAGAAGCCGGAGGAAACAATAGGGATGACCTGCTACAAAGAAGTGCATGGATGCGACTCCCCGCCATCGTTTTGTCCACATGCAAAGCTGCTGATTGACGGACAGCCTCACACCAATGAAATCCAGGAGCAGAAATTAGGGGGCGATTTCATTGTTGCTGTATCTCCATTGCAATCCTCAGATGGAACGGTATATGGTTCTATTCACATAGCCCGGAATATTACAGAACGCAAACAGATGGAACGGGCGCTTCGTGAAAGTGAAAACAAGTACAGAAAAATATTTGAAAACGTTCAGGATATCTTTTATCAAACAAATTTATCGGGGACCATTACCGAAATCAGCCCGTCGATTGAACGATATGCAGAATATACCCGTGCTGAATTAATCGGACGACCGGTCACTGATGTGTATCATAATCCGAAAGACCGCGATACGCTTATGCAGATTATGAAGACGAAGGGTGAAGTCGTGGATTATGAATTACGGTTGAAAGCGAAAAATGATCGCTTAATCTATGTGTCGGTCAATGCGCACATTCTTTTTGGCGCTGACGGAAAACCTGCCGGAACTGAAGGTTCTCTCCGCGACATTACGCAACGCAAGCACGCGGAAAGAGAAATGAGCATGTTGTCGCAGGCAATTAAAAGTGTCAGCGAATGTGTCTCCGTCACTGATGACCATGATATTATTCTTTTTGTGAACGCAGCATTTTTAAAAACATATGGCTATGCCAAAGAAGAATTAATTGGAAAAAATATTTCCATCGTGCGGTCAGAAAAAAATCCGTCGTCAGTAGTTTCAAAAATACTTCCCTCAACCATTGAAGGGCGCTGGGAAGGCGAACTATGGAATAAGAAAAAAGATGGTACCGATTTTCTTGTCCATTTGTCCACCTCCTCTGTGAAAGATGACCGCAGCAACATTGTTGCCCTCATTGGCGTTGCAAAAGATATTACCGAACAGCGTAAAGCTGAAGAGACTTTGCGCGAAAGCGAAGAGCGGTACCGCAATCTTTTCGAACAAGATTCCACGGGCGACTTCATGTCAACAATTGATGGAACATTAATTGATTGCAATCCGTCGTTTGTCAAAATCTTCGGTTTTGATTCGAAACAAGAAGCTCTCAAAACAAATATAACCTCCATCTACAAAACTCCGGAAGAGAGAAAAGATTTTCTCGATCTGCTTCGTGCAAAGAAAAAAATTGAGGGTTATGAGCTCGAATTTCGAAACACCAAAGGAAAAACCGTCTACGCAATTAAAAACGCTATCGGCATCTTTGATAAAAACGGAGATCTTGAAAAAATACAGGGATATATTTTTGACGATACAGAACGCAAAATCCTTCGGCAGCAATTAATTCAATCGCAGAAAATAGAAAGCTTAGGCGTGCTTGCCGGCGGTATTGCCCATGATTTCAATAATATTCTCGGCATTATTTTAGGGTACGTTTCGCTGTTGAAGATGGGAACGTACTCACGCGAACAGCTTCAAAACTCGCTCGAAACAATTACCAACGCTATTAACCGCGGTGCGGGATTGGTAAAACAAATTTTAACGTTTGCACGAAAAACTGATGTCATTTACGGCTTCATTAATGCAAATTCTATGATTAAAGAATTTGCCAAAATATTGGCGGAAACTTTTCCAAAAACTATTGTTGTTACTTTAAAGCTCGATGACCAACTTCCTTCCACCATTTTGGACGAAACTCAATTTCACCAGGCGCTTCTCAATTTATGCGTTAACGCACGCGATGCAATGCCAAACGGGGGAACGCTTACCATCGAAACAAAATTAGTTACCAGGGAATCTATACTACGCCAGGCTCCGGAAGCATCCGAAGAACAATACCTGTGCGTCAGCGTTACAGACACGGGCACCGGAATGAATAAAGAGACAAGAGACCGTATTTTTGAACCGTTCTTCACGACAAAAGAAAAAGGGAAAGGTACAGGCCTTGGACTGCCGGTGGTATACGGAGTTGTGAAGAGTCACAAGGGATTTGTTGCGCTTGAAAGCGAAGAAGGAAAAGGAACGACATTTTATCTCTACTTCCCATTCTCTGCAGAAAGTGAAGAAACAACAACGATCCGAAAACGATCGTCAGAAGAAATTAAAGGCGGAACAGAAACTATTTTGTTGGTTGAAGATGAAGAAGCGCTCATTTTTCTTATTCAAGTACTCTTGGAATCCAAAGGATATCGTGTATTGACCGTGGGTGACGGCATAGAAGCAGTCGAGTTCTACCGTCAGCACAAAAGTGAAATTGATCTGGTTGTCACCGACATCGGATTACCCCGGCTTACCGGCGATGAAGTTTTTTTGGAAATGAAAAAAATCAATCCTGATTTGAAGCTTATGCTTGCCAGCGGTTATCTTGAACCGGAAAAAAGATCTGAACTATTACAATCTGGTGCAAAGGACTTTGTCCAGAAACCGTATGAACCGGATGAAGTGCTGATGAAAATCCGGCGAGTTCTCGATACATAAAATAAACATTGTCAGATAACATAAAGCCGCGTCAAAATGAAGATGAAAATTCGATGGGAAAATTTCAAGAATAATTTTCTTGTTACGTGGGAGCGAATTGTAGAGGTTCCCGTTTCAAATGAAGAGGAGGCGCGCTTAGGGCGTCTTTTCAATGTGCTTATGGTGATCAGTTTTTTTATCACTGTTTCTCTTACCATAAGTTTTGTGTTGATGAAGCCGCTCGGTTACATTGAAACTTCGGTGAATTTAATTGCCGCGATGTTCCCGTTTATTTTTATCCCGTTTTCTCTCTTCTGCCTTCTATGGTCAAAACGAGGTAACATACGCCCCGCAACAAAGTTATACGTGTGGGCAAATTTTGCAGCCATCAGTATGGCCGCATGGATTTTTGACGGTGTCCATTCCCCTGCCTGGCAATTATACATGTGGACTATTACCATTGCTGGAATTTTATTGGCGCCTGCATATGCTTTATGGATGACCGGCGGCATCGTGCTTTATTTTTTTATTATTGCCGGCCTCTCCTTTTTTGGAATGTATTCATCACCGCTGACACTCACCGCCGCAGGAAATGAATATTTAACCATAGTGTTCCGATTGATTATGTTCGTATCCACCATTGGTGTCCTGACGTACTTGAATATGTGCAGCCTTCGCGACGCATTAAAACGCCTGCGCGTGATGATGAAAGAACTCTCAAATATCAACGAAAAACTTCACCGTGAAAACGCTGAAAGGCGAAAAGTGGAAGCAGAACGAGAAAAACTTATTTGTGAACTTCAAGAAAGCCTGACAAATATTAAGACATTAAGCGGGCTTTTGCCAATTTGTGCTTCCTGCAAAAAAATACGTGACGATAAAGGATACTGGAATCAGGTGGAAAAATACTTAACCGAACATACGGAAGTGCAGCTTACCCATGGTATGTGCCCTGAGTGCTTCAAAAAATTTTATCCTGATATCAAAATGAAACCGGATAACGGGTAGATTCATACGTGTGTCAAAAATTGATATGAAAAAAACACAGTGAGCTATTTTTCATTCTGGTTTTGCGGGTGAAATCTTCACTTCTTGCATACCTTCCCAAATTTCTTTATCCTAATAGTACGCCATGCGCATCCTTCACCGTATCATTGCATCTTATAGATGAAAGAATTATCCGACATAGATCATCAACTGATTGCCAAAATAAAAGCAGGCGACGAGCGGGCTTTTTCCACATTGGTTCAACACTACGAACAAACAGTATGGGGATTTGCCTTTAAGCTTTGCCGTGATAAAGAGAAAGCCGAAGAATCGTACCAGGACACGTTTATTAATGTGTATCGAAAGATTGACCAATTCGATGGACGGTCAAAATTTTCAACATGGCTCTATTCGATTGTGGCACACAATTGTATGATGAAACATCGAAAGCGAAAATTGGACAGTTTACTCGAATCGCTGGACGATGCACCAGACGGCGACGATCCGCAGACGCAAAAACAATTAGCGTCGTGGAATGATACGCCGATTGAAAAACTGATGAATGGCGAATTGAAAGAACAATTGAACCATGCCATTCAGCAATTGCCGGATGATTACAAGATGGTTTTTGTATTGCGAGATTTAGAAGGACGCACAGCAGAAGAAACGGCAAAAATCACAAAGCTTTCCGTTTCGGCAGTAAAATCACGCCTGCGCCGATCACGAATTTTTTTGCGGCAGCAACTTCATGAGTTTATGACACCATGAAACATCACCATCACCACTCACATATGCTTTCTTGTTCCGAGGTGTATACACATCTCTGCGACAATCTGGATTCGCAATTGGATACCGAATCCTGCCGCAAAATAAAAGAACACCTTAAAGAATGCGACAACTGCTCGGCGTTGTTGGATTCGCTAAAGAAAACAGTCTATTTATATCGAAATTATCCAACTCCGGCGCTCCCCGCCAATATACGATCAGAGCTTTTCGCCGTTATTAAGATCGGAAAAGAAAAGTCGAAAAAACTTTCCCGCCACTGAATCCTTTTCACTGTTCCTGCATCCTACGTATAGGATTTCATTCCCTTCCAAAAACGTAAAGGAATTTTGATATGAAAACGAACATCGGCAGAATTGAACGTCCCATCCGTATTCTTCTTGGACTATTCATTACATCGCTTGCATTCTGGGGTCCCGCTACACCGTGGGCATACGTGGGATTAATCTTTGTCGTCACCGGCTTTGTAAAATATTGCCCGATTTGGCACGCTGTGGGAGTAAGTACAGTAACGAAAATTGAAACAGAAAAAATAAAATAAAGGAACCAACAATGTCTGAAGCATTAACAAAAGACGCGTTCGTAAAGAAAGTGTTCGATTACGAAAAAAATAAAGAGTGGAAATATGACGGCGAACTTCCTGCGGTGGTAGATTTTTGGGCTCCATGGTGCGGGCCGTGCAGATTCTTGAGCCCCGTCATTGATGAGCTGTCCGAAGAACTGAAAGGCCAAGTGCATTTCTACAAAGTGAACACGGACGAAGAGCAGGAACTTGCGGGAGTATTCGGCATTCAATCTATTCCGTCGCTGTTGTTCATTCCCAAAGAAGGGAAGCCGATGATGGCGGCAGGCGCTTTGCCGAAAAAAGAACTGCAAAAGATTATCGACGAAAATCTTTTAAAGAAAAAAATTATTCTTGCCTAACAATTGCAGCTGCAGCCGAGGTCGAAGACCTTGGCTGCAAAAATAAATCTATTATGCCTACATACGAATACAAGTGCGAAGAATGCAGCACACAGTACGATATCTTTCATAAGACTCGTGAAATAGAAGAAGACGTCATCTGTCCGAATTGCGGTTCAGTTCAACACAAACGATTAATGTCGGCGTCAATGGTTTCGATGAACAGCTACAGCTCATCATCTTCAACCTCTGAATCATCGCACACATGCAGTTCCGGAAGTTGTTGCGGCGGCTCTTGCGAGAACTAAATTGTTTACTGCCGCTCAGGTCACAGAAGCCGTATTGAGACCGGAATTCTTCGTTGGAAGAATGAAAACTTTTCTACTATCAACAATGGATTACAATGACAACTGAACAAATATTTTTTTATATCGGTTTAGGAATTATCATCTTTTTTTACATTCGTAAACAATGGCGGGCACGCTCAATTACAAATTACACGCCTTCTGAAGCAAAAGAGCGAGTCAACTCGGGAAGCATCATGCTTGATGTGCGCACGGCAGGGGAGAGAAGTTCGCGGTCAATTCCATCATCACTTCATATTCCTCTCCATGAATTGAAATTGCGAATGAAGGATTTAAAAAAGTATCAAGGCAAAGAAATTATCTGTTACTGTGCATCGGGCAGCAGAAGTATCAATGCGGCACTTCAATTAAAAAAAGCTGGGTTCACAGCCGGAAATCTGGAAGGGGGAATAGCTTCATGGAATTTTTCAAATCGATAACCATCTGGCAGAAACGCATTGTTACCGCTTTTATCGGAGGCATTGCTGGCTATGCATACTATCACTTCATAGGATGTGCCAGCGGAACATGTGCCATCACAAGCAATCCGTACATCTCTACTGCATATGGAATCCTCGTCGGCGCATTACTTATTGCTAAACCAAAAAATGAAAAGAAAGAAATAGAAAATGGAAACAACAACTCCTCAACCGGTAAAGAAATTTAAATCATTCACGTACCGTACGTCAGCAGAATGGAAATCCGAACGTCAAGGCTTCCTTTCGTCTGATGGAAAACCGACACTGGATATTTCAAGCCCTCCGGAATTCAAAGGTATTCCCGGCGTATGGACTCCGGAAGATTTTTTTGTGGCGGCAGTTGAAATTTGCACCATGTCAACATTTCTGTCGTTCGGTGCGCGAAAAACAATTCCGCTAAAGTCATACAAAAGTTCTGCCGCAGGATTGCTGGAAAATATTGACGGCAAGTACCGGTTCACAAAAATTATTGTCAAACCGGAAATTGTTGTAGAACAAAGTTGGACGAAAGAGCAAGTCGAAGAGATCGTACACATCGCCCACGATAACTGTCTCATTGCAAATTCTATGACAGCGGAGATTATTATTGAACCAACAATTACTTTGGTGTAAATATGAATTATGGAATCTCTACAACGACATCTCTTTCCTACGAACAAGCGGTGGCAAAAGTCACCGAGGAATTAAAAAAAGAAGGCTTCGGTATTCTCACAACGATTGATGTGAAAGAGACGCTGAAGAAAAAAATTGATGTCGATTTTCACAAGTACATTATTCTCGGCGCATGCAATCCGCCGTTTGCACACAAAGCCTTGCAGGCCGAAGAACAGGTTGGTTTGCTTCTCCCCTGCAATGTTATCGTATATGAGAAAGAAGGGCGAACAACTATCTCTGCATTCAATCCATTAATTATGGGGCAGCTCATTTCAAATCCTGCCATGCAGCCAATTGCAGAAGAGGTGAAGGCAAGATTGGAAAGAGTTATCGCGGCGGTGTAATGATAAAAATATTTCCTTTTAGATTTTAATACACGATCCAATTGCGGCTCTCCTTGCGAAGGAGCAAGATATGCTTCTCTGTCACCGCCGCCTTTAAGAGACTGCCGACAAAACCAACGAACCTCACTTTTCTGATAAACGGAAGGGCAAGCCATCCAACAGCAAGATGACGTCCGAGGCTGACAACCTCACCCAAAACCTTGGGCCTGTAAACCTTCTTCCGCTCGCCGAAAATATCCGCAAAGATATTCTCTGCCACCAGTCGCCCCTGCTGTAATGCAAACTGTGCCGCTGCAGGAACCGGTTTCCCTGTTTGCGGATTGATCGCAAGAGCGTTATCGCCGATTGCGTACACAAAGGAGAAGTCCACGGATCGCAGGTATTCATCCACTACGATACGGCCCATTGAACCGATCGCCATCCCACTTTCTTGTGTAAGTTGGGTAATGCGGATGCCGCCGGTCCACACTACGGTTCTGGTTTTAAGCACATTATCCGGCGAAATAGTTACCGTACCCGGCGAGCAGTTAACGATTTTTGTGTTCGTGAGAACCTGAATTCTCTTATCAAGAAGTTTCTTTAATATTTGTCTTCGCAATGACTCATCAAGAGATGGAAGAATTTTATCAAGCGCTTCAATCAAGAGAACTTCGACATCTTCTTGGGGAATGCGGTAGTCCTGCGTACATTTTGCTACATGATCAGCAAGTTCGGCGGCAAACTCTACACCGGATAATCCTCCGCCGCCAACAATGAACCGCAGTATTTCCCGTCGCCGGTCACGATCATTTTCTGAAGACGCTCGTGCACAAAGTACCGAGATATGTTTATAGATTCGGTCGGCATCTGCCACAGATTGCAACGTGAATGCATTCTCCATGAGACCAGGAATTGAATAGAAGTTCGATTGGCTTCCGAGTGCAAAAACAACTACGTGAAACGGGATGGTCGAATCACCCAACGAGATCACTTTGCCAGTCAAACCGAGTTTCGTTACCTCGCCAAGGTGAAACATAATCTTGTGTCGACTGATGATCCTTCCGATATCGATAGAGACTTCACGTCTGTGAACTGCTGCCTCGTGCAACTGCGTCTTGAGTGTGTGATACGGATTTTTATCAACCAAATGAATCTGATACTCGGAATGACCGCGGAATAATCGTGAAAGCCTCAATGCCGCAGTAACCCCGCCATACCCAGCTCCAATAACCACAATATTTTTGTTTGTTGGAGCGATCATAAAACTTTAGGTAAATTTGCGCTATTAAATTAACTGTGTCTGATATAAAATTTCAATGTTTGGAATGCTGCGACTCATCGGTTTCTGTCTCGTGAAAATGCCCTTGTGCCGGACTCTCGACCGCCTGAAATATCCGTTCAACATAATGGATATACCGAACATACGATTCAACATATTCTCTGCCTGCATCAACGTCGTCGTTCTTGAAGTCTTCTTTCGCCATCGCCTGTTTAAATTGTTCATCAATTCCGTGCTCGGCAGCCTTAGTTAAGTGTGTGATAAGTTCTTTGCTCGAGCCACTCTCAAGCGCCTTATCTGCTGCGGCTATTCCCGGATCCACTTGAGTCTCAGCAGGTTTCAATCCGGTGTAGGCCACGCCTTCCCCCGCACGATGAATGCGAACGAGTGTTTCGAAGAAGTACATGTCCGCAAGCTTTTTCGCTTCGGGACTGAGCTTCCTGACAGTAAGTGTTTTGGTGAAAGCCTCTTTGATAACTGCTTCATCGTTCTTCTGAACCCAGATGAGGACGAGGTTGACATTACCGGTTTCTAGTGCCTTTTCTGCCGCGATGATAACCGGACCATTCATGGTGTCGCAATGGGCAAATAGCATGGTCGTTGTAAGCACTGTTTGGATGAATAACGCCAGTAATACGATAAACCGTTTCATGGTGATCACTCCTTCCTGATAATTGTTCGTAATTCAGTGGCACCTCTACTTTCAAATGGAGGTGTAATTGGACGTAGCAGTTTACAAATTTGCCATGGCGGAGTTTTCCATCACAAAAGCTGGTTCGGAAACTAAAGGCTGTTTACACATAAAATTGCCATGGAAAAACGTTTGCCCTGCTACTGCACATGGGCTATTGGCGGTCGCTATACTTTTGTGCCGGCCAACATATTAAATGTCGTGGATGAAAAATTGTCTGTTGAAATACCATACCCTGTTACTAAAATACCTTTCATTCCGGTTCTTGATTGTATGCCGTAAACGGCCGCTTCGTCGGCAGGGTCAGAATCACCTTCGTAACGATAAATTTCTTTTATCTCAAACTCACCAGCATGAAATTTTTCGGAACAACAAACGACACAGTGTTCTTCTGCAGTAAACTCCATGGTAAAACCTTGCCGTTGTAATTCATCAATGGCTTCTGTAACGGTTGCATAATGATACCTTTGTTCCATTTGATACTTCAATTATACAGAAACCGGGAACTGTAGGCATGGAAAAAAATTTTTGAGAAAATCTTCGGTAATATTTTTGTTTTCATATTCAACTACTTTTTCATCAGATAGAATAGTCAAAAAATATTATGTAAGAAAATCACCGCGTCATTTACTACAAAAGTTAGTGGCTAAAAAATTCGTCCAGAACGAGCGCTCCATTATGCTCTTCATCTTTGGCACCATACACTAATGTTACCATTCCTTTCTTTACCTGTTCCTTCAACAGTGAGCATGGGACTTTATTTTTTTTGAGTTCCTGGAGGTATCGTTTCTTGAACTCTTTCCATTTACCAGGATCATGACCAAACCATTTCCGAAGTTCTGTACTGGGAGCGATATCCTTCAACCATAAATCAATGTTTGCTTTCGCTTTTGTTAAGCCGCGAGGCCAGAGCCTGTCTACGAGAATGCGTATGCCATCTTCTGTATCCGGTTTCTCATACACTCTCTTGATTTTCATTTTGTACCTTCCGGTACATGTACATTAAAATAATTTTCCAATGATACAATCCAGTAAGGTGCAGTGTTGTTCTTATTTCTCTTTGAATGATTTCTTCATGGTTAAACCAAACACAAAGAATACCAGCACCGCAATTCCGATGGCAAAGATCGAATCTCCGGGAACGCGCATCCATCGCAATGTTGACATGACTCCGGTTTGCAAGAACTCTGCGCTGCGAGCATACCAGTAACCGTGTTCAACCGATGCCCATGTTTGCATTAAACCAACCGGCAGCAAACTCAGCGTAACCATCATCATCAACCCAATATTAATTGTCCAGAAAGAAAATTTCATTGCTTTTTCATTCCATTCAATGCGGGGATTCATTGCTCGTAGTGAAAAGAGAAGTAGCCCGATACCGAGCATTCCATACACACCAAACAGAGCTGCATGTGCATGCACAGGTGTGGTGTTCAGACCCTGCATATAGTACAATGCAATCGGCGGATTGATCATGAAGCCGAATAACCCCGCGCCGACTAAATTCCAAAACGCAACGGAGACAAAATAATAGATTGGCCATTTGTAATTTTTGATCCACACTGTTGCACCGGAAAGTTTGATGTTCTCCCATGCTTCATATCCCACAAATACTAATGGAACAACTTCTAATGCGCTGAAGACGGAACCAAGGGCAAGAACAATCGTCGGCGTTCCGGAAAAATAGAGATGATGCAGTGTTCCAATGATACCACCCGAAAGAAAAATTGTTGCGGAAAGAACGGTAGCCTGCCCTGCCGTTTTCAAACTGACAAGTTTCAATCGGGCAAACAAGAATGCCACAACAACGGTCGCAAAAACTTCAAAGAATCCTTCTACCCACAGATGAACAACCCACCAGCGCCAGTACTCTGCAACGGCAAGATTTGTGTGTTTGCCAACCATCAATGCCGCACCGTAGAATGATGCAATGGCTCCGCTTGAAATAAGAAACAACGTGAGGATCGGTTTCTGTTCATCTTTACGTTGTAATGCCGGACGAATGGCACGGTACATCAAAACAAACCATAGAATCAATCCGACTAATAAGGCGATCTGGAAAAACTTTCCAAGATCAATATATTCAAACCCGCTGTGACCAAAGTAGAACAAAAGATTGTCCGGCAGAACATGCATGATGCTCATCCATTCACCTGCCATTGAGCCAAGGACGACAACCAGCAGCGCGCCAAACAATACATTTACCCCGAGCAGTTGGAATTTCGGTTCAACGCCGCTCACGGCCGGCCCAATAAATAATCCCGCGGCAAGCCATGCGGTTGCGATCCAGAAAATTCCGAGTTGTGTGTGCCATGTTCGCGCAATGGAATACGGGAGAAATTTTGCCAGTGGAATTCCATAGAATGAATCTCCTTCAACACCGTAATGTGCCGTTACCATTCCCACTCCCATTTGAAGAAGCATGAGGCCAAGGACTGTCCAGAAATATTTGAGCGTCGCCAATTGCGATGGAGTTGAACTGGAATTCAACAGCGGATCCGAGGCAGGAACATCGCCAAGTAATCCTTCTTCTTTTCTCGACGCGTAGAACAACGCCATGCCGCCGATACCTGCAAGCAGGACGATGATGCTCACTCCGGTCCAGACCACTGCTTCGCCCGTTGGTTTATTCTGGATCAAATCTTCGTGAGGCCAATTGCTTGTGTAGGTGATATTATCATCAGGACGATTTGTTGACGCCGCCCACGATGACCAGAAAATAAACGCCGCAAGCTGCCGAAGTTTTACAGGATCGCTTTGTGTGTTCTTCGGAATTGCGTATTCCGCTTTTCCGTTGGAAAATACTTCGGTGTAGTGTTCAAGATTTGATTGAAATGCGCGTGCACGGACGGGGTCAACTGTGATCGTATTCGTGTTCGCATCGTAAGTATTCTTGCGAATCATTGTCGTCAGTCGTGCTGTTAATGACGATTGTTGTTCACTTGTCAATGCATCGAATGATTTCTGAAAATCTTTTTGAGACCAATCGTTCAAAATAAATACAAGTTCTAGATGCAGCCAATCAGCAGACCAATCCGGCGCAACGTAACTGCCGTGTCCCCAAATTGAACCGACTTCCATTCCACCCAATGCCTGCCATACATTTTGTCCGGCTGCAATTTCTCCGGAAGAAATTAAAGCTGTGCCGTCTGTTGCAATAACTTTGTCTGCAATTGGCGGAGCTTGATGATAGATGCGCGTGCCTACCCAGCCGAGTACGGCAAACGAAATAAGAATAACTGCCGCAAATCCGATCCAATATTTTTTCATTGTTGTTCTCCTTAAAATCTGCAAATTTATTTTTATTCATTATGATTCATTGTAGCCGCTTGTGAAGCTGCAACAATATATTGGAAATAGACTGTATGCTGTTTATGATATACATCATAACAACATATTTTTTATCGGCGAGAGGTGAAAGAAAATGAATGCTGAAAAATGTATTAAAACAGAAAGTAAAAATCAAATCGTGCGGCAGGAAACTGTAAGCGGCAATTTCCTCAAAGGAACGAATGACCATTATGCATCTTCAAATTTCCATTTCCCCCGGGCTGTATTGCCTTCACATTCTACCCATTGCATTTGGATGCATTCTTCCGGGCAGGGCGCAATGCAATGTTCTTCACTTCCGCAAATATCCGGATTGGTAAGCACAGCGTACGATTCATTGCCGATTTCCAAACATTTCGGGCCGCACGCTTCAACACACGCATTGCAGGCGGTGCACAATTCTTCTTGGATGACAGGAAGCCATTTATAACGCGCCATAAAATTTTTCGGAAAATGACGTTGTTAAATCGAAATGAAAATTTAAATATCTTGGCGCGAAAGTTATTTTGTGGCGGTGGCAAACGGCAAACCCGACAGTTGAATAAAAATCATTTCTGAACACCTGCAATTTTTTTTATGCTGAAAATCCGCCACACCAAAATAGCAACAAGAATCGCCGGTGTATAAAGCAAAAGCATTCCCCAGCTTACGATAAATTTCCCTTTGCGTGAATCGTACGTAAAACAGCTGATGCTTGTAGCAATATTTTCTTTGTAGAATGGAACAAACTCATCTTCAATTTCGTGATAGACCTGCCAAAGTTCATTGTTGCTAATGTCAAACTTTTTTACAATGCGCACAATGGTCCCATCGCCGTTCACGCCAATAACAATCGGCGGATGATTCAACTGCCCGGAAAGAGAATCAAGTGTAAATGTAAATCCAACAGCCTGTGTAAAAGTCTTAATCTGCGACCGTTCAATCGTTCCAAAAAACCAGCGGGAAGTATTCTGCGGATGAATTGCACCTGCCATTGTTTGCATGTTTTCTTGTGTATCTTTTTCATCAAAACTTATTATCAGCACGCGGAATTTTTTTTCTTCTTTTTCCGCTTCAGCCAGATTATCCCGCAACGTAAGCAAAAATGGGTAACAAATTCCGGCGCAGCGGCTGTACGCAAGCGAGATAATTGTCGGTTCTTCTTTGCAAAAAGCGAGAAGCGATGCGCGGCGGTTCAAAAGCTGAATGGAAACATCCGGCACTTCGCGGTACAGAAATTTTTTTTCTTCATCCGTTTGTGCTGAAACCGAAGCCGCAAGAAAAAATATTAACACTGCAGAAAGAGTCGCCGCTTTCATGTTTTCATTCCGCGCAAAAATCTTTTTAGTACCATTCCCATAAATACAATGTAACCCGCAAAAAATAATAGAATGGAATACGCCGCAGCCTTTGCGTACGCGGTGCCTTCGGATAGTTCAACCGGATAGACTTCATACCTTCTTGGAATAGAATGAAGCCCGCCGAAATAAAACATTAGTAAAAACCCGGAAGCGCCGGCAAGAAGCAGCGGCAGTAAAAATTTTTTCATCCACGGCTGCTCACCAGCACCGCTCACTTCACAGGCAATAGTCCACATAAATGAAAGAATCATCGTTGCGGCACCGGTGAAATAATATGTATGAAAATGTGCCGGCACCCACAAGGTGTTGTGCATTTTAAAATTCACAGGAATGGTCGCATCAATAAGTGCCGCCACACCGCCGATAGTCCACATTGCTACTGAAATAAATAATAGCAGGGAAGAAAAATTCCAATTCATTTTATGCGTGCTGACAAACGCCAGCACAGAAAAAATTGTGAAGGTTGCCGCTGCAACTCCGGCGCCGTACGAAGCAAACTGCCCGATATACTGCACAACCGTCGGCTGAATAAAATCCATATAGAGATGATGGAAGTACGCAAAGAGCACAATGCCAAGCACGCTGTTCCACACAATGGCAAGCATACGCCCGTTCTTAAATTCTCCTCCGCCGAATTTGGGGAAGTATTCGTAAAACACGGCAATCACAAGATACAGATTCATATTTGCAACGGTATGCCCAAAAACGAAAACAAGATTTTTCATCAGCAGAGCATCATTCACTACGCTGCTGGCAATTTCCAACAAGTAAAGCAGCAATAAAATGACAGCTATTAAAATGCAAACAATAATTGCGATTAAGCTGACAACGGCAATCATGATGATTGGGGGAACTTCCCGGCCGCTTTCACCAAAAATGTAATGCCATCCCAATGTTTCAGGAAGCGTGTATTTTTTTGCAATGGCAAGAAGCAAATCAATACTCCACAGCAGCCAACCAACACCCAGCACACCGATGGATGAAAGAAAAACAATCCTTCCCGTTGCTGTTCCGATGCGCATTGGAAGCGGATATAAAAAATACCAACCTGTCGCCATATCGCCGATGAAAACTGCCCACAGCGACATTAACGCGCCAACAACAATAAGGGAAAGCGATACGATGTACATCCCCACGCGCGGCTTCACATATTTTGAAAGTGAAAATGTTAGAAGCGCCATTGCACTGGTGAACCAAATGCCAACCATCAGCAGCCCGTGCGACGTGAGGAAATGATAGAATAAGTGATGAGAATCTTGCAGTAGATTTCCTTGAATTGATCGCATCAAAAATCCGAACGCCGCTGGAACTAAAAACAACACCAAGGAGAGTGAAAACCACACCAGCGTGGTGTTGCGAATCCCTTTGTTTTGAATTGGTTCGCTGAAAAATGTTTGTTCCATACGCTACTTTACAATTAAAGAAGTTTTCATTTGATGGTGCTGGCTGCCGCAGTATTCAAGACAAAAAATATTGTACTTGCCGGGCGTATCAAATTGTATTCTCAACCGGTTAATGTATCCCGGCATTGCCTGTACCTGTCCGAGAAGTGTTCCGGCAGAATCATACATACCAAAACCGTGGGTAACATCTTCCGCCGCAACACGAAACTCAATCAGCTTGCCGCAGTCAACAGTATCCTTCGTCAGCACAAAAGAAAACATTCGCGCTTTCACGCCGATAATTTCATCGGCTTTCCCTTCGCGTGTGTACGGCGTATATGACAGCGCGACAAAAAAAAGCGCCAAAAATAAAATGACCACAATGTAAAAAAATTTGAACCTGCGGCTATTGATGATCTCGTACGTGATTGATGACGGTTTTACTTTTGAATGAAGATATACAACAACGAACGCCGCAATAACGATTACGGTTGAGATAATCCAGATGACAAAAATTGTAGTTTGTAATTTCATGGGTAAAAAAGTTTATACAAACATTCTTAGCTTTTTTCGAAAAAAATGTTTGTACGTTTCGAACTTATTTCTAATGCAAAGGACAACACCGACCCCTCGATGATTCAGCAATTGAGATTCTGCCAATCTTTAATTTTCAACAAACATTTCTTGCTCTAATTGCATTGCTTGCGGAAATAAAATATTGTTTTCCAAATGCACATGCTGATGCAGATCATTTTCAAATTCCTGAAGTTCTTGATACGTTATCCTGTATGTCGTGCACGCATCTTCCGGCGGAGTGTATCCATTGCTCAGCGAACGGATTTCGTACATTTCATCTCCTGCGGCTTGATGTTCCGCTTCCATCATCCGGATTGGATTGTTGACTGAACCGAACGGTGAATGTTCTACAATTTTTTTCTCGCGACTTGCTTCCACAAGCTGTTTAATGTACGGAAAAAGCATCTGTTCCTCTTTGCGCATGTGCAGTTGGAATTCTGCGGCAACGTTGGCAAATACCTGTGCAATCTTTACAACTTCTGGGTGATTCGCTCCGTGCACAGAGGCGACTTTTTGCGTATGTGCATAAATCACCGGAATCATCTTTCTCACATACGCATGATGGTTTGACACGATGTAGTCAATTAAAAATTCCGGCGACCATTCAGCGTATCGTGAAATTTCTGATTGGCTCGTCGGCGCAATTGTCGAAAGCTCTCCGAACACTGCGGACGGTTCAACTCCCTTTTCGCCGCACGCTTGCTCTATAGTTTTCCCGCCGCGGCAGCAAAAATCGAGCGAGTATTTTTCGAACACTGCTGCTGTCTGATAATTCTGTGTAACAATTTCTTTGATGGTGAGTGATTGAAGATCATGTGTTGTCATTTGATCTGCTTCCTTTGTTTGTGATTGGTTTCATTTTGTTGGAAGCAATATACGATGTTATGCAAACGCGAAGTTTATGATGTACATCATAAGGATGAAATTAAGGTTGAACAGCAAAAATATCGAAATTATACCCCGCCCGTGCAAGGGCGCGTCTTGTGGCATCCAAAATAAGCGGAGAGTTATTATGCGGATGGACAGGAACCGGCGATGTGGTGTGCAGTACTTTCAACAAATGATCTACATGGTCTTGCGTCAGTGCGTCGCACGCATCATACATTCCACCTGATTCTTCTTCAAGAAGATCATGCTTTTCTAAAATATGACGGAGTGCTTTGATAATTGCAGTTGATGGCGGCGGAACCATTAAGGCAGTCAATGCGCCATGATCAAGGCGCAATTTTGCAACGATTGGAAGGGGAGTTCCTTCGCGAGCTTGCTGCGCAGCCACAAAAAGAATGTTCTCTTCCATTTTAATGTGCGTTAATAGGCCCGTCCTGAATTGACTGTAATACTCCATTGTAATTTCATCGGGTTTCTCGGTCGCCTTGTCTAATAGCTTTTCAAGGCGTCGATGATCGCTTGTAAAAAATTGATGCAACGGCCCGTTCATCATAATCTCCATTGACTTTTTTGCGATTAACAAAAGAATGATGCAGAATAAATAGTGCAAAGAATTATGATCTATCTCATAAAGAGAGTATTACATTTTTATACGGATGTAGGTTTTGATTTCGACGAAGATTTCCAGAGTATCTTTCCATCACCATCAATTTCTAAAAATCGTTTTTGCTCCAGTGATTTCATCGTACGGATAACCGTTTCAACACGCAGGCCGGTCATATCGGCAAGTTGTTGGCGTGTGAAAGGAATTTTGTAAGGGTGAAGAGATTCTTTTTTATTGTGATCAATAACGAATTGCATGAGCGTCACAAGCCGATGTTCTGCTTCTTCAATTGCCAGCTCACTTAACATCGTCGATTTGTAGATCAATCTGTTAGAAAGTGTGGTTGTCAATTCAAGATGGATATCAAAATTATTTTTCAGGAGCTTTAAAAAGTTCTCCCGGGGAATTTTCCACACTGTACTTTTTTCAACGGCAATCGCAGATGCAGGATAAGGACTTTTTTGAAAGAATGGCGGCTCGCCAAAACTCTGACCGTCGGTAAAATACCCCTGAACGAATTCACGTCCGTCATCACTATAGTTCGTCATTTTAATTTTTCCGTGATGGACAATATAAAAAAAAACGGCAGCATCACCATAATGAAAAATGGTCTCACCTTTTTCTAACTTGACTGTTGTCGCAGAATATTTTTTAAGACTTGATTCTGAAATCATATATCAGAAGGATAGCCTTCGCATACGTGCGAATCACCGTGCCGCCCAATGTAACACACTTTGATGAAGGTAATTAATACTAAATAGAACTCCAATAATGATTGGATATGCCCGCATACTTACTCGGCTGCATGACTAGCAAAAATACTTTTATAAATAGCTTATTGATTGAACTTTAACAAAAATTTGGACAGCTTCCCGGGCTCCGATGTGGAAGCTTCAGCCAACCTGCGCTGATGCGCAGACAATAAATCGCTCCGGGTAATGATGCCGATGACATGCGACGGTCGGGTGCGTGCGATAACCGGAAGCCTGCCGACGTTGTGTTTGACCATATGGTCAGCAGCTTCACGCAATGAGCAGTCTTCGTACACTGCAGCGGGCGGACGCTTAATAAGCGAACGTACTGTGCAGGTTTCGAGAATAGATTTTTCAAATATGTCGCGGCGTGTGAGGACACCAATAAGGTGATGCTGTTCATCAACAATAGGAAATCCTTGATGGGTTGACCCCGGTGTTTCTGTTTCAATCCAGGTTCGAACTTTCAAAACAGTATCGTCTCCACGAAGCGTAACGATTTTCTTCGCCGCAAAATCTTTTACGAACAATTGATCGAGGAAATCTGCGGCATATTCACTCGGAACTTTAACACCGCGTCGAACGATTTTTTCTGTCATAATGGTATTCTTCATCAAAAAGAAGGAGGCAAAATACGATGCGGTACATCCTCCCAAAAGTGGCAGCAATCCGACCGGTTGCAGGGTCGTCTCAAATGCAAAAACTACGGAGGTAAGTAAGGCGCGCGATGCACCCGAGAACATCGCTGCCATTCCGACCAATGCGGCGATACGCAGATCAATTCCAATCGATGGAAATACAACCGATGCACCAATACCAAGTATGGCTCCCAATGCACCACCAATAGTAAATAATGGCGCAAGTGTACCGCCGGAGGTTCCGCTCCCGAGGGAAACTGACCATGAAAGGAACTTCATTGCACAGAGAATGACAAGCATGTGTAATCCAAAAGAACCAGAGAGGATGTTTTGGATATTGTCGTACCCCACACCGAAAGTCCGTGGAACAAAAAATCCAATAACCCCAACACCGATCCCTCCAAGCGCAGGCCACCACATCCAGTGAACCGATAATTTTTCGAATACATCTTCGATCAAATAAACAACTCTAGTAACAAAGACCGATGCAATTCCAACGACCGCTCCGAGAACGACGTATAAAATAAGGGCCGCGTTGCCAGGTTCGTGGAGATTCGTCATTCCAAAAATCGGATCGGTGCCTACGAGAGCAATTCGTACTCCGGTCGCGGTGGCAGCGCCGAGTGCAACCGGGATGATTGATCGCGGACGGAATTCAAAAAGCAACAATTCAATAGCAAGTATAACAGCTGACACCGGGCTGCCGAATGTTGCTGCCATGCCGGCCGCTGCACCCGCGGCAAGAAGCGTTTTCCGTTCGTCAGCCGTTGCTTTAAATACCTGACCCATAAGGGAACCTAGAGCACCACCTGTTGCAATGATTGGCCCTTCAGCACCAAACGGGCCACCTGTGCCAATTGAAATGGCTGCCGATATTGGTTTCAGAAAAGTCAACCGAGGGGGAATTCGGCTTTTGTTTGTCAGAACGTTTTCCATTGCTTCGGGTATTCCGTGTCCACGAATACCCTGTGAACCATAGCGCGCCATGATACCGACAATAATTCCGCCAATAACTGGTATCACGATCACTCCATAACCGAGAGAATTGTTTGCGGGGGACACAAATGAAAAACCAATTGTGTGATAGAAAAATATGCCGGTGAAAAAGTTTATCAATGAAATCAGGAACTGTGCTACAAAGCCTGATGCGATGGCGACACCAATCGATAGGATGCTGATGAGGAAAACCCGTTTGTCTATTTTTCTTTGTTCCGATGGAAGATGAATCGTTTGCAAAGATGGGCCGAGCGACGGAGCAATAGGTATGCCATCGGTCGCTGATTCTTCTGAAAATAGTCGATGATTGTTTGTAGAGTTTTTTGTCTTATTTTCCATTGAAGAAAGACCACATGTTATTGTGTAAGGTGAAGTTTATATTAAGTCGAAATAATGAGTTACTCGCGGTAACAATGTAAGATAAGAATAACTGAAGCACGCATACTGAAATGTACAAAATTAAGCCTAAATTACAAATAATACTCACTATTCTGACGATGCTGATATCTTTAAATCACCTTCAAGCTAATTTGGCTCCAATTATATTACCTTAACCTTTTTGATCAGCATAGGCCACTAAAAACAGAAGATGCCCACCTTTGTTGACAGAACCATCAGAATTGTTTCTATGCTGCACCAATCATTCGGATAAAATCACAGGAATAATTAAGTCATAAAACAAATAGCTATGGGTTAATGGAATAACAAACGATTTTGGTTCATAGCAATATTAGACAACAATGAGGACAACAAAGAGAAAAAGTACAAATAACAGCAGACGTATTAAAAAACAAAAAATTCTTCTAAACCATCCGCTCTAGTCGTCGAAAAAATAATTTCATCTGCAGCGATAAATTCTTAAAATCTTGAAAGTGGAAAAAAAATAATCCTAGTTTCTTCTCCGAAAAAACAAGCCTTCTTTTCTCGGCTTATCAAATGTTTCGCGATATTTCTTCAGGATACCTTCTGCAATCATGCCGTCAAATACAATGTAAAATTCTACAAGGACAATTATTCTTGTCTATAAACTTTTCTTATACCAGACATTGACTTTCTTTGCCGTTTTTCCTATCTTGATAATCCAAATTTGAAAAGAAAGAAGGTTTAATACGCAATGTACGCAGTCGTAGAAATTGCTGGACAACAATACCGAGTCAACCCATCGGAAAAGCTCTATGTTCCGAAGTTAGACAGCGCTGTTGACAGCGTCGTAAAATTTGATAAAGTTCTTTTGCTTGCCGATGATAAAGCCGTCAAAGTCGGCTCACCGCTTGTTACGGGAGCATCGGTAGCGGCGAAAGTGCTTGCACATGTTCAAGATGATAAAGTCATCGTTTTCAAAAAGAAGAAACGCAAAGGTTACCGCGTGAAACGAGGACATCGTCAGCAGTACACACAGATTGAGATAACATCGATTAATTAAGTTTGAAGTTTTGTAAGGAGATTGTAACATGGCACATAAAAAAGGGGCCGGAAGTACTAAAAACGGCCGTGATAGTAATGCGCAGCGTCTCGGCGTAAAACGTTTTGGCGGAGAAGTAGTCAACGCCGGCGAAATTCTGGTGCGTCAGCGCGGAACAAAATTCCATCCCGGGGATAATGTGGGACGCGGCGGAGATGATACGCTTTTTGCTTTAAAAACCGGACGCGTGAAATTCCATATGATCAGCAAAACGCGGCAGGCAGTTTCAATTATTACACAATAAGTTGAACTCTTAAAAATTATTTTGTATCGTATGCGTCCGCCCTACAGCGGACGCATTTTTATTTTAAACAATGTTCTACTTTTAGAGGAGATTGATGCTATGAAAATCACCGTCATCGGTGCCGGCAATGTTGGCGCCACCGCAGCACAACGAATCGCTGAAAAGGAACTTGCCAACGAAGTAGTGTTGGTTGATATCGTTGAAGGAGTTCCTCAGGGAAAAGGTTTAGATATGTTAGAATCCGGACCGATTGAAGGATTTGATACACGGGTGACCGGGACAAACAGTTATGATGCTACGGCAAATTCCGATATTGTTGTGATCACTGCGGGAATCCCGCGCAAGCCGGGAATGAGCCGTGACGATCTGCTCGCCACCAATGCGGGAATTATCAAATCGGTGACGGAACAGGTCGTAGCAAAATCTCCAAAATCTATTCTCATCGTTGTTTCAAATCCATTAGACGTGATGGTGTATGTGGCGCAAAAAGTTTCCGGATTTGAAAGACATCGCGTGATCGGTATGGCGGGAGTGCTGGACACCGCACGATATCGCACATTCATTGCCATGGAACTCGGTGTTTCGGTAGAAGATATTACTGCCCTTCTTCTTGGAGGACATGGTGATTCGATGGTCCCTCTTCCGCGATACACATCGGTAGCGGGCATTCCTCTTCCTGAATTATTATCAAAAGAAAAAATCGATGCAATCGTGAAACGTGCACAAAATGGCGGAATTGAAATCGTAAACTTTTTAAAAACAGGAAGTGCGTTTTATGCACCATCGTCAGCGGCAGTGCAAATGGTAGAGTCTATTGTAAAAGATAAGAAACGGATTCTTCCCTGCGCGGTATATTTGCAAGGAGAGTACGGAATTCGAGATACGGTAGTCGGCGTACCGGCAAAACTCGGACGCAACGGCGTTGAGCAGATTCTTGAAATAAACCTGAACAATGAAGAGAAAGCATTGCTCGCAAAATCTGCGGAAGAAGTAAAAGCGAACATTGCAAAAGTGAAATTGTAATTTCAACGGTAGATTTTTTGTACGATATATTTTAAAACTACAACGCCTCGTGTCATGCGAGGCGTTTGTATTTTTGAAAGTGATGCTGCTTTCTTATACTTCCAGCGTCATGGTAACTTCATTCCCCCTTTTGTTGTAGGTTACCGATTGCATAAATGACTTCATCAAAAAAACACCCCGGCCTCCGGTTCGCAGCAAATTTTCTTCGTCCAGCGGATTCGAAACATTTTTCGGATTAAACCCTTTTCCCTCGTCTTTCACTTTAATTGTCACGCTATTCTTGTCCCTAGAACATTTCACCGTAACAAATTTTGCCGCATCGTTATTGTTACCGTGAATAATACCGTTGTTCACCGCTTCCGTCACCGCGACGAGCAGTGCGTGAAGTCTTTCATCCGGCAGTTGAAAGGTACTATTCACCGCGTGGAAAAATTCTTCCACCTGATGAATATTTTTTCTGCTGCTGGCGATGTGCAATATAAATTCTTTGGGCTTCGTCTTCATGCTGCTAAAAAAAATAACGAACATTCATTGACACGTTGGAAAAATCTTGAATTTTTTCTCCTGATTGATATTGAAATTCTTTCCACCCGACAATCTCGATTTGCGATAATGAGGAGAATTGAAAAATAATGTGCGTTGTCGGTCCGGCACTTAAAAACGTGCTTTCAAATTGTCGTTCGTTGACAACATATCGAAACCTCTTCTGCGCAAAGGAACGAAAACCGACGGCGAACAGCCATTGTTCTTTATATTTGTACCGCACCTGCGGAGAAAAAGTTACTTCCTGAATATATTGCTGGGGGCGTTCTGAAAAATCACCCCACTTCAACTCGCCGCGTTCAAAAATCCGAACGTGAACGTACACATCGCAGCCGACTTTGGGTGTTATATCATACGAGGTTGAATCAAGAAATGCAACTTGGCGGTAGACGTAACTCTTTACTGAAGGAATGAGCGTCTCGAAATCAAAGACAGTATAATTTGCCAAGACTTCAAACGCATTGTACATTGTGAAAGCGCTGGTCGGATGGTAAACTAATTCAGGAGCTAGACGAAATATCCGGTTCCAATCATTATTCGCACTCTTATCTTTAAAAAGGTACACACTATGCGCAAGTGTTGCTTCTGCTGTCACTGCACCTTCAAAAACGCGGCTGAAGTGATGCGTTTCTTTCAGCGAAAGATTAATTAAAAGCTCATCGCGGTCATCGGTGTTCAACGAGTCAGGCGTGTCGTACCTCAGCACACTTGCAGAACCGTCAAATACTGCTTTATCGTTCGATGAAAATAGTGCAAGCAAATTTGTGCGCAGTGTGGTACGTAACGCTGTATTATCTAACCTGCTTTCTTGTTTTGCCCGGTCATCCTGGAAAAACTGAATGAATTGAGTCACTCCTTCAATTTTTTCCAGCAAATGTTTTTCGTCCCGCTCCGAAATCTGCATTCCAATTGTTGACATAAATGATTGAGATTGAAAGCGGACATCAAAAGTTCCTTCCAAACGAAATTCCTGCACGGTTGTATTGAACGGAATAGCAGAAGGATTTATCAGTGTTTTGTACCGAAACGCATTATTAATTTTATGAGTTTCAACCAATGTTGAAAGCTGGGTGGAAAATCCTTCTCCAACATTGTACAATAAAATATTTTGCACTCCAAAAAGCTGCTCCGTTCTGGATCGAATGTTTGACGAAACACCGAATGTTTGAGTAATGGTGGTGTCAGCGGGAACAAAAAAATCCCAGCGATTATTGAGCCAGTGAACTCGCACGCTGTCCTTTGATCCCTCGCCGAAATCTGTTGCAATGTTGATTCGTGCAAGATTGTTGGTAAATTTTCGGGGATTGAGATCGCTTTGATT
>JAQUOA010000136.1 GCA_028749215.1 Bacteroidota bacterium | reverse complement strand
GCAATTCCAACGAATCAGGCTTCTGCGGTGAATACAATTCAAAAAAAAGGTAGAACACGTTGTTGTTCTCCCCGACATTCCCGGGAATATTCGGAACAAGGTTTCGCTTTTCGCCCTCGGTGGTCACTTTGGTGACAAGAAGGATATCGCTGAGCGCAAGATTACTCGTCGAGTAATTACCGACAATAATCTTTTTCACAACGGTAGAAATTTTTTTGGATTCGTTGTCGCGCATTTGAGCGCGAAGTGTATAGATGCCGGGCGATATCGCCACCGAGCGTTCCGTTAAACTATACGCGTGCTTCGAAAGTGTCTGATCGAATTGCTGAACACGAACTTCTTCCGACCACGCTTTTTCAGAAACTGAAGCATTGTCATCCGTTAAAAAATTAAACGTCACTTCGTACTTTGCAACGTACTGGTTGTCCGATTTTACAAATTGGAGCGCATCGTACGGCACGTGGGCATACAGATCAACGCGCGAAGTGAGTGAATCACTCGACGCAAAGCTCAATGCGTCCATGTAGAATTCCGGAATATCGACGGCCGCCGCAGGCTTTCGCGATTCAACCTGCGCAAGGGCAAAAGAGATCAGAGCGATATGCAGTAAGAAGAATATTTTTTTCATAACGGGTGCTTACCCAAGTTCAGCGTACAGATCATATTCCGTGGCATCGGTAATAGTAATAGGTACAATACTTCCAATTATCAACGGATCCGCATTGGAAGGTGAAATAAAAACTTCATTATCAATATCGGGCGCATCCCACTCCGTGCGTCCCACGTAATTGTCATCTTCCATTCTCTCGATCACTGCTTTCGTTTTCATTCCGATGCGGGATTCATTTTGCTCGAGAGAAATTTCGCGTTGAATTTCCATGATGTACTCTTTGCGTCGTTCTTTTTCTTCCGCGGGAATGGGATCATCCAGATTGAATGCCGTTGTATCATCTTCCTGAGAATACGTAAAAACTCCGAGTCTGTCAAATTTTATCTCTTTTATGAACTGCACCAATTCTTCAACATCGCTTTCGGTTTCGTTCGGATAGCCGACAATGAGCGATGTGCGAAGGGCGATGGTCGGTACTTTTTCTCTGATTGTTGAAATAAGTTTTTCTGTCGACTTGCGTGTAATACCTCGCCGCATTGATTTTAAAACATTGTCCGCCGCATGTTGAATGGGCATATCAATGTATCGGCAAATTTTCTGATTTTCAGCAAACGATTGTAAAATATCGTATGGAAATTTTGCAGGGTAGGCATACATCAAGCGGATCCACTCTAACTCTTTTACTGACGCCAGTGATGTCAACAGCGACGCAAGTTTTCGTTCGCCGTACAAATCAAGACCGTAGTACGTCGTATCCTGTCCAATCACGATCAATTCCTTCACCCCTTTTTCTGCCAGCCTCATTACTTCATCCATTATCTGCTCAATGGGTTTGGAAACATGCTTTCCTCGCATTAACGGAATCGCACAAAACGAACATGGGTTGTCGCATCCTTCCGAAATTTTTATGTAGGAATAGTAGTGCGGCGTAGAAAGTGCCCGCTCGCCGACGAGGTCGTACTTATATTCAGCACCGAGAGATTTTAAAATGTTCGGAAGATCGTTCGTTCCAAAAAAATTATCTACCTCCGGAATTTCTTTGGCAAGATCTTTCTTGTACCGTTCCACCAAGCACCCCATCACAAACACTTTGCTGAGCTGCCCCTGGTTCTTCCGCTCCACCGTAGAAAGTATCGTATCCACCGATTGTTTCTTTGCCGCATCAATAAATCCGCAGGTATTGATAATGGCAATATCGGCATCGTCGAGTGATTCGGTCAGTGTAAAATCATTCGTGAGAAGCTGCGAGTAAAGCGCTTCGGAATCGACTGTATTTTTTGCACAGCCAAGTGTGATGATATTTATTTTTTCAGCGCGGGTTTTCATTATGAGAGAATTACAAAATTGGTGAAACAAAAATAGGTTATCGAAACATACTCGAACCGCAATTATTACATTCGCGCAAACTTCACAAGAGCATGAATATTCCCGGCATCAGCTTCTTTGAGTGCGTCAAGATATTCCTTTCTCGGATTGTCGTACACTTTCAAGTTTGTGCTATGCCATGTAAAGTTTGGTTTTCCAAAAATATGCTTAATAATAATGTCCGCAATCAAACGCGAATGGCGCCCGTTACCGTTAGAGAAACAATGGATCGAAACAATTCTGTGCTTAAATCGAATTGCTATTTCGTCATCGGAATATGTGTGATGTTCGATCCAGTATGCGCAATCATCTAACAAATTTTTTAGATAACTGCCGATCTCATGTTTATCAACACCGATATTTTTATTCGTTGTCCGAAATTTGCCTGCCCATTTCCATACATCGGAATACATTCGCCGATGAAGCTCTTTCACAAATTGTTCGGTAAGGATTTTTTCTTTTTTGAATTTTCTTTTGCGAATCCAATCTTGTGCTTCCTGAATATTCAGTTGTTCAAATTCATCCAGTTCACTACGTGTGGTTATTGTAGGAATTAACAATCCTTCTTTTTCATCTTCGCCAAGCGGCGTTTGCCCGTCGCTATACTCAAGGTTTAATCCCATAGATAGCGCGGCATTTCTCGTTTCAGTTCTTCAGCTTTTTCTTCGATTGCTTGTTCAATTCTCTCTGCAGAATTTTCCTGATCTTCCAATTTCATAGAATGAGATGTTTGCATCACAATGTGGCGGGCTACTTCATGTGCCTTTTTCTCAATCATTTTTTTTAAAGAATCATCTTTAGGAATGAATCCGTACACCAACTTCATATCAAGAGCATTGGCCGCTTCACGAAGTCCTTTCAATGTTAGGGAACCGTTTGCTTCTCTCTCCTCAATTTCCCTTGCACTTTGTGAAGTGATGTGGAGTTTCTCGCCTAACTGCCTGAGTGACATTTTTAAAGCGATACGAATTGCTTTAACCCAACCGCCAGTTGGTAAAGTCGTGCTATCCAATAAACTAAGTTTTTGGAGTTGAGCATCTAATTGGGTAATAATTAATAGTTGTTTTTTATATTTCATCAGGTTATATCCTTATATTTTTGTATGTAATATAAGGATATAACCTTAAAAATCAAAATAAAATTTCAGGGTATAGCCTGTTGAAAAACGTCCTATGATAACACAACAAAATCCATGTAAAGGTACAAAATCGGTGAAACAAAAATCAGGCTGTCAAAACGATCAAGCACACCGCCGTGGCCTGGAATCAAAGTGGAGGAATCTTTCACGCCGGCATCTCGCTTAAGTAACGACTCTACCAAATCGCCGATTTGTCCGAACACGCCGATAATAATGCCGATGATGACCGCCTGATGAAACTGCAAATACGGAAGAAATAATTTCTGCATCACAACCATTGTTACCACCGCTCCAAAAAATCCCCATACTGCTCCTTCCCACGATTTGTTCGGACTAACACGAGGAAATAATTTATGCCGCCCCATTGAAAGCCCGCCGAAGTACGCCGCGGTATCGCATATCCAGATCGACACAATGATTGAAATAATAGTCAATCCTCCCCACCGATACGTTGTTGCCCGTACACTGTCATCTGAAAGTAACGACATAACGGAAAAATGCTGCAACGCAAGCTGGCTCGGAAATTCCATTCCAAACAGTTCGCGGATTCCTGTGAGCGACGCGAGGAAAATTCCGACATACATTACGCCAAAGATGGTGAAGCCGGCATTCAAAAAAATAGAACCTGCATTGCGAAATAATTCCACCACAAGAACGATCACTAAAAACAAAAAGAGTGCGGTGATGAACAATTGCAGTTTTGTAAGAAGCGCAATTCCGCCGCTGTCCAAAAAATGTGGAAGGATAAAAAATTGCAGCTGTTCATGAAAGAATGAAAGATGCATCACTGTCAAGCCAATCATTGCCAGTGCAATTTGCGGACGTGCGCCTTTGGCTTTGGCAAGTTGAAAAAATTCGTGCAGCGCCAGCAAACCGATTGCTAAAACAAAGAGCATGAAAAAAACTCCGCCAATGTAGCAGACGAAGAGAATGAGAGGAATTGCCACTGCTGCAACGCCAACACGAGGTGCAAGATTTGAAAATTTATTTGTCATGGATATTCAATAAAGTAAAGTCGAGAAGGTCTAATTCTTTTAAAAGATCTGTTGCGCGATGTACATCTTTCGGGAGAACAAACAATCTGGGATATTCTTTCGTGCCGTACTGCATCGGATTAAACCACTTTCCTGAAACACCGTTGGCTTCCAAATTTTTTACGATCAAAGCCATTTCAAATTCCGTCGGCGTTGTCAGAAGATTTTCGTACTCAAGGTTCATTGTTGAATGAGAGAGATCGTCGCAGAATGTCTTCCCCTCCTGAGAAATTGCACAATCGCCGCACACCGGTTTGCCGCAGATGTAACACGCGGCAACGGCCTTCATCTCAGAATGATTTTCACACATCAGATGTTCAAGCATTTATGGAACCTCCGGAGCAGTTACGGGTTGTTCAACAGAATGAACAACATGTTCTGTCGCTTTAAAATATTGGGTCATAGCAATAATAAAGACTACCGCAAACATGATCGTTGAGCCGAGAATCATTCTCCACGAACCATCGTTTGAAATGATTGTCGGCATATTTGCTTGATCGTATCCATAATAATAGACGCCGATAACGGAGACACCGTTATTGACAAAGTGCGCAATCATCGGTAAAATAATTGTCTGTGAGCGGTATTGCAAAAAGCTGAAAAAGATTCCGAGCCCCACCAGCGGAACGGCAAGGAATGGGTTGAAATGATACAGCCCGAATATGATTCCGGTAATAATAAATCCTTTGGTACGATTCGTTGCAAGCGAAATATTTTTCTGAACCAATCCGCGAAACAACACTTCTTCACAAATAGCAGGAGTCAGCGCCACCACAATCACCACAAAGATTAATTCAGTGACGGTTGAGGTCTGCACCAGCACTTTGTACGTTTCCTCAATCATCCTTTTCATCAGTTCGATGAACGGCTTGATGTTCTCAGGCAGAGGAATCATCTCTTGAAAATACATATACCCATCAGCAACCTGCAGCAAAGCCACCATTCCTACAACGGAAAGAATAAATTCTTTCGTGGAAGGAATCCTCCAAAGCAGTACCCCGCGCGATGTTCCATGCTGATGCTTGATCAGCCAGAGCGTCGGCAGAAGGAGAAAAAGAAATTGTGCCACCATCGTTGCCGTGCGAGTTAGCGCAACATTACTTTTGGTAATTTCTCCGCCGGCAATGATAAGCGCAATGCCGCCGCCGACAATTTGATACAAAAAGAAGATCGCCAGCAAGGCTGTAGCAGAAAATTTTCCGGGAGAGTATTTCACTCCTTCAGGAAATATATGCTGCTGCATTGCCGGTTGTGTGACAAGTTCGTTCATTGTACTTTTGATTTAAGTTCGCCTGCAATTCCGGAATACTCACGTAATTCCGCATCGATTGAACCGATGAGCACTTTCGTGCTAACTTTCACAGGAATTTTTCGTTCGTCATCCGAGAGCCAAATTAAAATTCTTCCGTCACTTTTAAACAATCCTCCTTCTTTCACCATCGGTTCAACGATGATACAATTGAATGTCCCGGCATCGACTGAAATTTTTTGTCGCCCTAAAAATTTCACATCCAGCGGATTAACTTTCCCTTTGAAAAAATTTTGCAGGTTCACTCTTTGCCCAGGACGAAATCCGGTGTAATCAATTGTTCGCGCATAGTAAAATGCCGACATAATATCATGCACCAACGCAGGAATTTGAAAGTCGCCTTCATCAGTCCGCGCCATGTGATTTTTTTGATCGAAGATAGCACTGTAGTCGCGTTTATACTTTCCTTCTTTAATATGCTGCTCAAATCTCCATGGAACAATTGTTGCTGTGTCTAAGTACGTTTCGTAACGGTCACGTACTTCAAAAAAAAGATCAAATGTCGGCGTGGACCGAACCGTGAATTGTACTTTATATGTTGTCGTTTCAAGGACTGTATCTAATTGCGGAATAGACATCACCGCTTCACCGGCGGTGATGAATCCATAATTCACATCAAACACCAGCCGCTCGCCAACACCAAATGCTTTTTGGTTTTCTGTTTTTTGCGCGAAAAGAATAGTTGAAAGTAATAACAGGAGTGAGACACAAATGCACGCCAATCTCAAAAAATGAATTGCGGCGTTCTTACACAGTAATGGCAAGAAATTAAAATTAGAATTTATCATGTAACAGATCCTTAACCCCTGCAAATACTTGTTCCACCGAAATTTGATTCATGCAGATATTTGAACGGCATGCACCACCCTTGCACAGTTCACACTTTATGTTGTCGGCAGTAAAAATTTTCTTCTTTTCCGTATATGGTCCCCACCGCGCCGGACTGCATTGAATGATGGGTGGATAAAAAGCAACGACCGGCGTTCCAACCACTGATGCGATATGCAACGGACCAGTAGAGTTTGACACAAACACGCTTGCTCTTTGAAACAATGCACCGAGTTCCATCAAAGAAAATTTCCCCACGTAATTCATCGGATGAGTTTTCATTTTGGAAACTACCATGCCAACTAAAGCTTCTTCATTCTTTCCGCCGGTCAGCACAACGTTCATGTTCAATTTGGATTTAATGACATCAGCAAGTCTTGCAAAATTTTCCAATGGCCAATCTCGCGCAGAACCCCCGCTTCCTACATGGACCACTGCAAATTTTGCGTCTATAATTTTATCTTTCCGTAAAATTTTCTCTACTGCATGTTGTGCTTCTGCTGTTACCGTAAAATCAAATTGCGGCCGCGTTGATTCTTCAATTCCAAGCGCCTTCAGCAAATGAAGATTGTATTCCACTTCATGTCGCTTTGCATCTTTGCGATGCTCGTATATTTTCTTATTCAATAAGAACGAATACCAACGGTACCCCGTTCCGACCCTCAACGGAATTCCAGCAAGAAAAATCATCAATGCTAAATTAAATCGCGGATATGGAAGAATCGCGATGTCAAAATTTCTTTGTTTCAGCAGAGCAACATTCTGCATCAATGAACGCTCGCCGTCTGCTTCCCACAGCATTACATCATCAACACATGGATGCCGCTCCACCAATTCTTTGGTGTAGCGCCGCACCATAATAGTAATTTTTGCCGAAGGAAAATGCCGTTTTAGCACCGGAAGCATCGGAAGCGATAGCACAACATCGCCAATGCGGTCAGTGCGAATGAGAAGAATATTTTTTACCGATGCATTCATTCTTGATACACTACCGAAGCGTTAAAGATTTCAGAAGTGTTACAATTCATTCCAATGGTTCATCTAAAATATCAAATTGTTCCCATCCACGAAAATCGTAGTGCCACCATTCACTTTGCAATGGCAAAAATCCGTGCCGAATCATGGCTTCTTTCAACATTGCTCTGTTGGCAAGTACCACTTCAGGAAGGTTCACATAATTGTGCCCAGCCTTTTCCGTAAAGTCATCATACGGTGTCGGCATTGAAAGCTCATTTCCTGTCGAGTCAATCAGCGTTAAATCCACAGCTGCGCCGCGATTGTGACGCGAGCCTTTTTGGGGATCCGCCACAAATTTTTCATCAGGCACAACTTCCCATAGTTTTTTTTGAATAGATAAAGG
>JAQUOA010000135.1:6022-7718 GCA_028749215.1 Bacteroidota bacterium | reverse complement strand
ACCAGCAGCCGTGTGCTCGAAATTTGCATCAATTCTAATTTCTCAAACACCCCGGTTGTCATCCTTGGTGCCGACACGACGCCAAGCTGATTTGAAATTGTTCCGAGAATTTTCGAAGCGACTTTCAACACTTCGTCAGCTTCTAAACCTTCCTGCAAATACGTTTGAATTGCCGTTTGATCGTTCTCAGAAAGCCGTTCAATTTCCATCAATTCGTTCACATACAATCGGTATCCTTTATCCGTCGGAATTCTTCCCGCCGATGTATGGGGATGATTGAGGTATCCCAAATATTCAAGGTCGGACATGACATTACGAACAGTTGCAGCACTTAAACCGATCTCTCTCCGTTTTGAAATATACCGAGAGCCGACCGGTATCGCCGTTTGTATAAAACTATAAACGATGTTATGCAGGATCGTTTTTTCTCTGTTGTTCAGCTCAGTCATTCACATGCCTCATTCACGTCCTTCGAGAAAGTACAAAAAATGCTTTAATTTCATTAAAAATACGAATACTTCGTGCGGATGTCAAGAAAACCTACAACGACCAAGAAAGGATTGCAATCGATGATTTTTGGAGAAAGGGGTGACGCTTAGACCGCAATATTTGGTTTCTCTTTCATTTTCTGAAGATTTACTTCAAGCTGTTTTTTTATGTCGATGATATTTTGGTCTGTGACGTAACTTGTATACACGACATTTGAAAGTTCAACAAGAGATCGAACGACCGCTTCAATCACCGACGCCTGGCCTTTGAGATCTGAAATCAATTGAATGAATTTTTGAGCGGATTCAGAATCCAGATTTACGCGGGCATTTTTTTCGTAGACTGATGAACGAAGCATTATTACGGCAAGAGCGTTGTTCACATGGTGGGCAATCGTTCTCACCGTTGTTTGAAACATTTGCACAGCGGCTTGCTGTTTTTCTTCTTCAATTCTTTTGATCTCCTGCAGTTTTACTTCCTGACGGTAGAGGTACCGTTCGTGCACGCCGTTAATGACGACGGGGAGATGATTCAATTCTAAACGTTCTTTTCTGATATAATCATATGCCCCAAGTTTCATGGCGTTCACAGCCACTTCTTCTGTACCGGCGGCCGTAAGCATGATGACCGGCGTATCAATTTTTTGTGCGTTGATCCACTCCAGAATTTCAATGCCGTTCATCGAATCAATATGGTAATCCAACAGGATGACGTCAAAACGATCTTCTTTAAGCATGGCTAATGCTTGCTCGCCGGAATTTGCTGTCTTAACGACAAATTCTCCGCTTGCTTCAAGGTCTAAGCTCAGTAATTTAGAAAATGCAAGTTCGTCGTCAACAACAAATACTTTTAAAGGTTTATTCATATCAGCCGTACGTTGTTTTTATATCAAATTAATCGCAATAGAAGACTATGTCAAGATTTTTTTATAAAAGTAAATTGAGATGGGTGACATTAACAGAAATAAAAATCCGACAACGAAAGAGTTGCTGCCCCACAAGGATTCGAACCTCGATACGCAGCTCCAGAGGCTGCTGTCTTGCCATTAGACGATGGGGCAAAAGTGATACAAAAATACTCTATCTGAACTTTAAATGCTACTTTTGTTTTTTCTCTGCCAAAATTCTTTTCAGATGGTCGATATTTTTTTCGCTCACTTTTATTGTCACGGTAATGCCCTCTTCTTCATACGAATGTTTGAGTACTT
>JAQUOA010000135.1:0-6012 GCA_028749215.1 Bacteroidota bacterium | reverse complement strand
TGGGGCAATTGTGATACAAAAAGAAAACCTTAGTAAAACCTAACCTTTTAAAGAACAAATAAAATCTTTACATCAAAAACATCTTTACACTCACGAGTTACTAACGTGTTTACTCACGACCTGCACAAATAAAAACCCTCAGCGAGAGGCTTCCGACCTTTGAACACTGAGGGCAATCCATACGGATTAAAAAATTTTTGTTCGGAAGTTCTCTTTAAGTTCACATCAAATATACGATTGTAGTTTTCAGAGTGCAAGAAGTTTGTTAATCTAAAATTGGTTTTTTAACGCTCTTTTTACTTGTAAAACAGATAATCCCGACGACTTTGAAAGCATAAAAAACATTGAGTCGAATCTATGGCTTTCATTTGAACTAAGATAGGTAAGGTTGTAACATATGCGACACCGGAAATGCAAAGCTCCATTCGGCAAATAAAGTTTTGCCGTCCTTCTGCTGCATTTCGGACAGAGAAAAAGAAAACGAGAGCCATTAAAATTTGTTTTCTGTGTTGTAAGCCAAACAATGTCATTAATAGGATACTTTTCACTGCTCAAAGTTCTCGTGTAACTTAGTTTCATACATTGTGTGAAATAATCCACTTCATAATTTATTGAAGCAACCTCTTCACCTGTTACAGTATTTGTCCACTTCAATGAAACAAGAATAATTCCGTTTGAATGTGAACTTAATAAACCTTGCCTTTGCAATCGGTATGAATCTAACTTCAAACCATATTCTACAACCGGACGGTATCCATCACGACCACTTCCAAGACCACCCATTATATTTCTCCTAAATAGTAAACAAAAGTTAACATCACTTAGATACAAATAAACCCTTTTTTAAGGCTTCCGATTTGATTTATTTGATTGTTTTTCAATGTTGTTTTCATTCTAAAGTAGTATAAAATAGAAACAACCATAGCGAATCTTAGTATTTTTTAACTTCGTCAAAATTCAACACTTGAAGTATATTCCGGCTTTCATCAGTGTATTTCCTTACGTACCGAGAAAAGCTAAGGTATTGTTCCGCACTGATTTCGCCGGATTGCAGTTTGTGTTCTCCAAATTCATCTATCTTTTGAAGAACAAAAAGCATTTCTTCCTCAATGGTTCTAAGTAATTCATTTTCATTCATTGAAAAACCCTTTCTTTAAGTTTCTTTCTTTCTTTACTTAGTGAGTGTTTTCACTCATAAGTAAGTGAGCCAATTCACTCATACCACCTGTGAGTATTTTCACTCATACCTTAACTGCTATTCAGCCAAGTTTCAGTGTCTTCATTCAACTGCAATTCTCTGCTTTTCCCGAAGGTATGTTCACATTTCACAATCAAAATCTTTCTTGCAATCAGTGTATTGAGTTCGTTTGCAATCTGTCGTTTGTGCCTTCCGGTTACTTTTGCAAAGAAATTAAGTCCGAGAGACTTACTTTCAATATGATAGCCATACGTTGAACGTATCGTTGCAAGGACTATACCGTATTGAGTTCCATTCAACTTTGATTCGATAATCTTTTCAAAGAGTTTATTTGGAAATTTTGTAAAACCTTTCCGTGTTTGTGGATTTGCCATTAATACCTACCAATTTCCGCCGTAATTGGGTTTAGGTTTATATTCCTTCAACGGTGTTGCTTCTCTCAGCGTTGTAGGTACCAATTTCAGGGTATCAGTGAGAAGCAGTCCGGCTTTCCCGTGTTCACCGTTCCTGCCGTGTTCTACAAAGATTTCAATATTCTTTCGGTCTTCCTCTTCCGGTGTCCACATCATTAGCATACAATCACAATCGTTGATTGCTCTGCCAGTTCCGGCAATATCAGCCCGTGAAGGTTTCTTATTGCTTTTATTGGCTACCTGTTTTGTGAGTAATGCACTTACAAGAATTATCGGAATTTGATTTTCAACGGCGAAAGATTTCAATTCAGAAAGAACCGTATTGATTTCATCAACGGCGTTCCTGCTTTTCTCAGAGAGTTGTATCAATTGCAAATAATCCAAAACAATCAATTTGCATCTTTTTTCTGTTACAAGATTTTGGAGAATGGAGAAGAGAGATTTTGTTGAAGTGCCACCTTGCCTGAAGTATATCGGCTTTCCTTTTGCTTCCTGTTTGAATGTTTCGAGTGTTCGCTGCTTCTCTTCAGGATTTGACCATTGAGAAATACCGGCAAACCTATTTACAATTTCCCTTGCACTCATTTCCATTGAAATGATACCAACAGAAATATTTTGCTTTGCGTTGAAGAGAGCAATTTGATTGCTCAAAAGAGATTTTCCGACCTTAGCCTCAGCCCCAATGATATACAGCCTTTCGTTATGAAGTCCATGTATCATTTTATCAACTTCAGGCAATCCTGTTGAAAGCCAGTTTACCTTGCTTGAAAGTTCGGATTTAATTTCCTCTTCCGCTTCTTTAATTGCATCGGCAAGGGAAACATAGTTCCTTTGTCCAATGCCGTTGATGGAATGAGCAAGGGAGAGTAATTCCGATGTTCCGGCATTAAGCATCTCTGTAACATCCATGCCATCCATTAATTGTTGATGCAATTTTTGAAGCAAGAATGATACTTTCAGGCGTTGCGTTTCCTTCACCAAAAATGTAGAGGCAGAGAAAATTTCCATCTTCATTTTAAGGAACGGGAATTCGTCAACTATTTCACTTGCAAGCAGTGAAAGTAGAGGAATGATTTCATTTTTTGTTTTGCCTGCAATTCTAAAATGGTTTTCGTCTTGTTCACCTAAAAACGTTTGCACGTTAAGTATGTTGATTTCTTTCCTTTGAACATAAAGGGAAATACATCCTTCATACAGCAACCGGAACTTTGCATCAGAGAAACAGTCCTCATTCAAGCCGGAAGTAAGAAGATATTGCACTCCCCTTACATTACTGGTGAGGAGAAAACCAACTACAAATTTTTCAGCATCAATTTGAGTAATCATTATGCCACCTGACTGAAAAGTGTTTGTTGATTGTCTTTTGCCTCTCGTTCCCTTAATCGCTTTTCTCTTTCTTCCGATTTCTCTTTTCCAAACTCCGATAAGGCAAGGAATCGCTGCTTTTCAAACCCTTGTTCTTTGAAGTAGAGAAAGAAACCATTTTCTAAAATATGTTCACGGGAAGTTTCAAGGTGTTCCCCAAAAGGAAGATGAACAACAACACGGGAAAAATTCCCATCTCTTAATAGCTCATAATTAAAACCGTAGGAATTGCTATTGCGGTGAAAATGTTTTGCAGGGTTGCGTTGTGTGTGAAATGTATCTCCATTCTCATTAAACCAACCTATCTTTTTTGGCTTTTGATTTGGCAGATAAAGGAATATTTCACCGGATTGTGTAACTCGAATATTGGAAGTTTCCATTGTCGGAAGCTCCTTTCTGAAAATAAAAATGCCTTACCGACACCCAACGATAGATGTCAATAAGGCAAACATTTTTTATTCGTTGTAACTTCAAGTGAGTTTTTACTCAAATGAAGCTACAATGTAATAAAGCAAAATATTCCGATTAGTCAGTTACGTTACATAGGAGTTACGTAACTATTTTTGTAACTTTTTAGGAATAAAATAATACGCTCTTTTTGTAGACTCAAAAGATTTATTAAGTTCAGCAGCAACTAAATTTAATATCTCCTCTTTTGTTTTATTTCTGTTATCTCGTTTTTTTGCTAATTTTTTATAGCACTTAATAACTTTGTCATGTTCAGATTGCTTTTTCTTTTTACCCGTATATATTTTTTTATCCATAACCTTAATATTAGTCGTGTTAATCCCATGTGAATAAAACCATGTTTCAAAATCCTCTTTAATTCGTTTTAAATTATTTCTTTCAATCTCTCTAATGGTCGATGGTTCATCTTTTCGTAAGTAGAGTTGCTTTGGAAAATAATCCTTTAAAATATCATTTGTTTCTAAATGTTTTTTGTCTTCAACTTCATCTTCGCTTAAACTTTTAAGCTCTGCTTTTATTGCAAAGTAGTTGGCAGTATTTAGTTCTACCAAATAATTCACTGCTCTAAAATATTCGTTGCCCGTATTATGATTCCGCCACGCCAATAACATGGATTGGTCGCTTACCTCTTTCCACAAGCCGAATCGATACTTATTAAGCACTTTTGCAGAATCAACACCTTGCTTTATTAAATCATCAATATTTTTTTTATCTTCACGGGAAATTGCAAAACCATAAAGCACCGAAGTGGTTTGTGGACTCCAGCTTTGACCTTTAAATCCATTAGTAGTGCCCACATATGTCCAGTAACGTACATAAAGTTTGTTATCCTTGTCCCAATAGCAGTCAAGAAATAAAACAATCCTGTCAGATAGTTGCTCTAACCCTTTGTCATTGATTTCCTGATTATTATAGTCCTCATTTTTTGTCGATGTTTTTATTTTCATATACAAAATAAAAAATCCTTCGACCTTGCTTCCAAACCGTACTCAAACGGTTTTCCGAATGAACGGAACAAGGTGAAGGATTAAAGATTTTTGTGAGTAGTATTTGGAAGATTACTCAAACCTAATTACAAAATAAAATTGGCATTATTTGGATTAAGATACCTCCATTCGATGGAAATCGAATCCGAATGCTGACCATAATAAAAAAAAAGGAAGGATTTTTTTATACACAATTGCTACTTCTACAAATTCTTCAATATGGTTTGAGGACAAACTAAATGATTCATTTGATTTGTTTATTAATCCTGAATCAATAAGTTTTGATGTTGATTCGGTTAAATTGATTCCCCAATATTTCACTTGGTGGTAAACCTTGAAAGGATTAATACTTGATAGCGATAATTTATTTGGATTTTTTCTCAACCCTATAAGGTCAAAAAGATGGATTCGAGTCATCAATGGTAGGAGATTCAACTTGCTTTGAAAATTTATTATTGCGCTGTAATTTATATTATTTAAATCTTCAATTTGACTATTATCAGGAAGGTTAAATTTTGTCCAGTAAGAATGAGATAAATCATTGTTGAATATTTTTTTTTCGTTTTCAATCATTCCATTTCTAAAATCATACGCTTTGGAGAGAAGATTACCTGTATTCATAAATTTCAATGAATGTGCACCCATAATCATTGTCAGAAATTTATGAATTATCGATGTCATCGTGAATCCATCATAATTATTTCTGAGCATCCCAAGAATGAGAGCTAACCTTAAATCAATTTCTGCTTCCATATTAAAGAAAAATATATACTCTCCAAAATCCTTTTTCAATAAATAATTTACCTGCCTTCTTATAAATGCTTCATATCTTGGAAGTGTGAGTTCTGTAATGCCCATCGGCGGAGATACCCGAATGATTGCCCAAATAAAGTCTTCAATAGCGATTGTTTCATTATGCGAATATTTATTTTTTAACCACACGGAATAATCAGTCGCAATTGCTCTTGTATTCAGCGCATAATCTGGTAAAAGACACGCGCATTTTGGATGCCCTTTGGATTTTGTAAACTCTTGAATTTCCTTTAATGTTTTTTCAATAGCCATCGTGAAATATGGTTAATGAACTGCAATTCTGACGTTCAACCCCTTTAAGAATCACTACACAATCGTTTAAATTTCATTTTTAAAGAATAATAAAGGCTGAGATGTAATTTCCTCAGCCTTCAACAGTATCCCACTTTAAAACGCAAATTTAAAACGTTTTCGGTTTCCTTGCCCTTTTGTCTAAAAAGGTGAATAAATCAGTTTTGATTCATTTAGAATTTGACGGTATCCCATAAATATCAGTGGAAGAAGTTATTATTATACTAACACACCTCAAAAATTAAAACTAAGTGTTAATCCTTTTGTTGTCGGAAGGACTGTTACTGGTTGTTCTAATACTTTTACAGTTGGTGTAATCGCCACAAAGAAAACTAATGTTGATAACGCCCCAGTGAGCTTGCCCCGAACTTTCGGACACCAAGAAAAGACAGTATATTCTGTCAGGAGGTGTCTCAATGGAAGAACCAAGACGTCGTCGAAAATTCGATGCACAGTTTAAACAAGATGCATTGCGCTT
>JAQUOA010000134.1 GCA_028749215.1 Bacteroidota bacterium | reverse complement strand
GAGCAAAGCAGCTCTCGCCGACGGGCAGCATATAGGGGAATGTCATTTTACCGCTTTTCGTCCCGGAACCATTGATTATACGCCGCAACATCAGATCATCCACACATTGATTGAGGCAATGGAAAAACAAAGGGTTTGCAAATTAACCTATCAGGCAATTGATGCACCGCGCCCCAAAACATATCACATCAAGCCGCTGAAACTCTTTTCTTATCATGACGCTGTTTATCTCCACGCTCAAAAGGCTAAAGAACCAGGGAAACCATACCGTGCACCCAAATATGATCCTCTTCTGGCTGTTCACCGAATGAAATCAGTAGAAATGACAGATATTAAATTTCAACCTGATAAATTTGACTTTGAAAAAACATTCAATCAGCATTTCGGTGTTATCAAAGATGAGGTCTTTGAAGGGGAGGTTGCCTTTACCGGCTGGTCTGCTGCTTACGTATCGGAGAGAATTTGGAGCCCTGATCAGGAAATCATTAAAAAAGGGGAAAATAAAATTATATTGAAATTTACAGCATCCTCAGAGCCGGAATTGATCAGTTGGCTGCTTTCCTTTGGCGAAGAGGCAACTCTCTTAAAACCGAACTGGCTGGTAAAGGAGTTAAAATCAAAAATTGCTAAATTATTAGATTGCTATGAAGGATCAAAGAATGCCGATAAATAATTTTAAGGAATGGGAACGCGAATTCCGCAGTGACGCAAAAGCTGATAATTATGCTTTGTTCAGAAATCATCTGCAGGAGATGAATCTACCAGATAAACCGAAACTGTTACTGGAAGGAACCGTTCTTGTTGTAGCGGCTTGTTGTGCCTATGCTCAAATTGATGGACAATCATATACAGAATTTCTTGCCATGCAGAAATATAGCCCTGCCGATGCGCGTGACGCAAAATATGCTTTCACCTTCGAGCTAGGTGAAAAAGCTTTTGCTCGAATATTGGTGTTAAGGCAGTACGCTTCCAATCTTGATCTCGCTGACTTATACAATCATCCTTGGTCAAAATATAAAACTTGCGGATATAATCAATTCTGGGTTTCCCGCACGGATAGAAAAACTTTGACATCTAAAGAAAAGAAATTACTTGAAAAAGATATTACCTATGATCTGCGTTTCGATTATAGCAAAGATGAAGTTGATTTTTGGGTTGATGATTCTACCATTGAAGGTGTGCTTAGAGTATACGTGTATGATGTTGATGAAGACGATATATAACTGGATTGGAGATGAAATAAATGTCCTTTTTATCCTGGCTTGACTACTCCGAAGCAGAGCGACGTAAGATGCTCGATGTTATCAGCCTTTTCCAACAGAAAGAGTCACGAGACGAACTGGGGGTTGGCACGGTAAGGGATTCATTTGCCGATATTTTCTTCCCTGGCACAAGCACGATCCAAACACGTGCCCGTTATTTTCTGTTTGTTCCATGGATTTATTTGGATCTTGAACGTCGGAAAAAAGATTCTGAGACTACCGCAAGAGATGCCCGAAAACGTGAATATGATTTAATAGAAGCTTTGATTGCTAGTGGAGAGGATGATGGTGTCATTGGGAAACTAGCGAGAAGAGGATTACAGAGACTCCCTAGTAATATTTATTGGTCAGGTCTTCAAAAATGGCAGATTCTTCTTTTTAGAGGATCACAAACTCAGTATCATAAGTGGTTTGATAAAAAAAATAAAAACACTTTATCATTAAGAGAATTTATTGAAGATCCTGAATGCGACATAGGTTATAAAGGTAAGGGTACGTGGAATGCAAATTTGCCTAAAGTACCCGATGGATTTCCAAACAAAATTGATTTCAAACTTAAAAAATCTGAAGCTCAGTTTTTAAAAGATCAGATTTTAAGGCATTGTTCAAACTCCCTCCTTGCTTTCCTTGTTTTAAATGGTTGTCCTTGCGGTGACGAAGTTCGTTTTGCATGGATGCATCCTCAATACAATGAATTCGGACCACAGATTAAAGAAAAACTTGAGCATGCTCGGAATTTCTCCGAAATAATGCACGGAGCTGCATGGCTTTATAATGTAATGCTGTCAGAGGAGGTTGACAAATCTGCAAACAAGTCTGAGCAGAATGATTTAGTCAATAGATACCGGCAAGAAATGTTGGAATGGTATAAAAATATTAAATCGGAATCGACAAGATTTTCATCGTGGAATAAAAAACTCTTCTGGGAGATTGTTGCACAACAAAATCCTCGTGTACCAAATGCAACGAAAACATTTTGCATGCAATGGATTAACTATGCAATTAATTCTGTTAGTTCATTCGATGAGTTCGTTAATAATGTGAGCATAAGGTCATTAATAAAAGACAGAGAAAGATCTCTGAAAAAAGAAAATGCCCGTCTTTCTAACAGCAAAGCATTGGAAGCATGGAGAGGTGCCTCAGGTATAGGGCAGTTGGATTATAGATGGAGAATTGCACGGACAATGGTTAATGACATTTTGACAGGACTTGATCAAGAGGTGGATAATGTTAAGGCCAACTGAAAGAAAACATTTCTTTGAATTATTAAGACCGCCCGAGGGATACGGACTTAATTTTGCCATTGGAACAACCTTTTCACTTGATTTGACAACTTTATTAACACTACCCATAGGGTTTGCATTTCTTGACTACGAAGGTAATGAAGCGAATGAAAATCAAGATCCGCTCCTTATCCTAGAATCGGTCAAACAATTTTCGAACAAAATAGCCGTCTTCTGTCAAACTGGACAAATTCATGTTCCAGCTCCTAGGCAGCATCGTATTCTTAACGCCTACATTGAGAATTCTGTTTTTCAGGTTCAGGCTCCTATAATGGGCGGCGTATTTCATCCAAAAGTATGGATTCTTAGGTTTGAACCACTGGAAACAGGTCCTATCAAGTATCGCGTTATTTGTTTGAGCCGCAACCTCACATTCGATAAATCTTGGGACACTGAAGTAATGTTGGATGGTGAAGTAATGGAACGATCAAATGCTTTTGGTATTTGTCGACCGCTTTCAGAATTTATCGCTAAACTTCCAGAGCTTGCTATCAATAATAATAAGCCCTCAAAACAGGCCTTAAAAATAATTTCGACCATTAGTAATGAGCTTCTTGTTACACAATTCGAATTACCAGATGGATTTGATGAACTTTATTTCTGGTCATTAGGACTCGAGTCTGGGAAAAAAGCTAAATCGAATATTTTTGAGTGGCCGGTGAGAGCCGTCGTTTCGCCATTTCTTTGCGATGGTTTTATTAATAGATACCTTAAGGAACAAACAAAGAATGCCATTCTAGTATCTAGAAGAGACAGTCTCGATGCGGTCAATAAAGAAACACTTTCGACATTTGAAAAAATATTTACACTCGACGATGGCGCTTCCGAAATAGAACAAGAGGAAGAAGCCGAAAAAGAAATACAGACTGAATTAACAGGATTGCATGCGAAGATATTCATGATGGAGAATGGATGGAATGCCAGCATTGTAACTGGTTCCGCTAATGCGACGATGGCTGCCTTTACGAAAAACGTTGAGTTTATGGTTGAACTTGTTGGTAAAAAAAGTATATGCGGAGCTGATCTATTTCTTGCCAATATTAAGGGAGAAACAACTTTTGCCGACATGCTAACTTCATATACTCCGCAGGAGAAACCTGTAGCCGAGAATTCAGAAAAACGCATGCTAGAAGATAAAATGACAGAATTCTGCCGATACATTGCAGAAAATGTTCGCAATGGAAAGGTAACCCTGAACGAGGATGGCAAAACGGTGGCACTGTCAATTTCTTGTAAGTCACCATTCAAAATTGATACTAAAGTGCCTACTACTACAGCATGCAGACCAATAACGTTAACAAATGTGCATGAAAAAAATATTTTGCCAAATACAAATATTATATCATGGGATAGCATTTCTATAGAAACATTGACCGCTTTTATAGCATTTAAAATCGAAATGAAAACAGCGAACGAATCATTAACGCATGAATTTGCACTCAGAATATCTCTGGAAGGCATTCCAGAAGACCGATTCTCAAGAATAACAAGTGCTATATTGCAGAATAGGGATGAATTTATAAGATTGCTTATGCTGATATTGAGTAATCCTTTGGATGGAGGTCAAGATCCTGGTGATAGAGATATTCTCGATTCAATGCCTGGTCGTCCTGCATATGGGCCGAATGTTTTAAATGGTCTTCTTGAAATGCTTTTAATAGCAATAAGTCGTGACCCAAAACGAATAGACAGGATTGAAGAATTAGTGGCAGATCTCAAGAAGACGGAAGAAGGTAGAAAACTTCTCCCCGAGAGTTTTGAAACTATCTGGAATCCAATCATTGAAGTAAGAAAGGGGCGTAATGGCTGAGAATACCAGTGACCTTTTTTCTGTAGAATCTGTCCTTGCAGGATTAAAACGCTTTCAACGAAGTACCGTGGAGTATGTTTTTAAGCGGCTTTATTTAGATAGCGATCCAGCTTTACGATTTCTTATAGCTGATGAGGTTGGTTTAGGGAAAACGCTTGTAGCCAAGGGCGTTATTGCAAAGGCCATAAAGCATCTTAGAGAAACATTAGGCGAAAAACATAGAATAGATATTGTCTATATATGTTCTAACGGCAGCATTGCACGACAAAATATAAGAAAATTGAATGTTGCTGGAGGCGATGGTTTTCAGCTTAATTCTAGAATTACACTTTTGCCGATACAACTGAGCAGTCTTAACAATGCAACTAATAAAATTAATTTCGTGTCATTTACGCCAGGAACATCTTTTGATCAGAAATCAAATATTGGCATGATGGATGAAAGAGTTTTGTTATACAAGATGCTTCAAAAGCCATGGGATCTTAAAGGTGTTTCTGCGTTAAATCTGCTTCAAGGAAACGTTCGTAATGCGGAGTATTTTCGAGAGAAGGCGTGGCAGGATTTAAAAATCAATGCGGACATATCAAAAAGGTTTTCCCAGATGATTTGTAGCAAGGAGAACGCAAAGCTCCGGGATGATTTTGAAATACTATGTTCACAATTTCAGCGATCAAGGAAAACAGTACGGCCTTATGATCAACGAGCTGTGCGTAACCGAATAGTAGGGAATCTTAGAGCTATCCTTGCTGAAGCATGCATTGAATCGCTTGAGCCGGATATAATCATATTAGACGAGTTTCAACGATTCAAAAACCTTTTACGCGAAGACGATGAATGCAGCGAACTTGCTAGACGGCTCTTCAATTATGTTGATACAAAATCAAACACCTGTGCAAGGGTTATGCTTCTTTCAGCAACCCCATATAAAATGTACACTCTAAGCGATGAATCGAATGCCGAAGATCACTATGCGGACTTTATGCAGACCTATCGATTTCTTGAACGCGACAAAAATCGACAAAAAGAATTTGAAGAGTTATTAATTGAATTCCGTAATATTCTATTTTCACCAAAGCAGGCCGTTTCAGCACAAGCGAAAGAAGTTAAGAATAGGATTGAGACACTATTACGAAAAGTAATGGTACGCACTGAGCGGCTAGCTGCAACAAATGACCGTAATGGCATGCTGAAAGAGGTAAGCAGTAGCAGTCAGATTATTAATACTCATCAAATTCGCAGCTATGTAGCTCTTGATAAAATCGCGGCGGAACTAAAGATGCCGAACATAGTGGAATACTGGAAATCATCTCCATATTTGTTGAATTTTATGGATGATTATAAATTCAAACAATCATTCAACGAAGCTGTAAAAGAGCAGAAATTCTGCAAAAAAGCTATTAATGAAATAAACGATTGTCTGTCTTCGGTTCTGTTGTCTGAAAACGATCTTCATTCATATAATGTAATTGATCCTTGTAATGCCCGTCTCAGTGGGATTTTAAAAGACGTATTGGATACAGGAGCATGGAAAACTTTATGGATTCCACCATCGTTACCATACTATCAACCGGAAGAGCCTTTCCTTTCGGTTTGGAATAGTAACTTTACAAAACGACTGGTGTTTTCAACATGGAAAGTCGTTCCTAAAGTCATTGCGATTATGTTGAGCTACGAAGTAGAAAGGCGTATGAATGCGAAGGATGCTCGTAATACTGCTGATGCAAGAAAGAAACGTCGTCCATTGCTTCGATTCGCGATTTCAGAGGGTCGTGAAACAGGTATGCCGATTTTGTCAATAATTTATCCCTGCTCGACCTTTGCATATTGTTGTGATCCCCTGCAGTATTATTCAGGATTAAATACTGTTGATGAGAAGTTACCATCTGTTTCAGATGTAATAAAAAATACCAAAACACAAATTGAAAAACTATGCTCTGAATTAAATATCCCCGAAACTCCGGGCGTAGTTGACGAAAGCTGGTATTGGGCAGTCCCTATATTGCTAGATGAGATCAATGGTAAGAAAGATTCACAATTATTTGATCCACGGATATCTGATAAATGGTCTTGTCGTGATGAAATAGACGAAGACACAACGCAAGATGAAGAAGATAAAGATACCAGTTTCGAACAACACATTAAGCGAGTCAGAGATTTAATAAACCGATACCGGGATGGAAATCTTAAACTAGGGAAAAAGCCAGATGATCTGATTGATGTTTTATCTCTCTTGGCAATAGCTGGTCCGGCAACCTGCGCACTTCGAGCTTTATCACGATGCTATAGTCGTGACCCTGAATTGATGAATAATCAGATAATATGGCTTAATGCAGCCCAAGTCGGCTATGCATTTATAGGAATGTTTAATTCTCCTGATATAACAGCAATGCTCAGAGGCCTTGATGGTACAGAGCCATACTGGCTTAGGGTTATTGAGTATTGTACTAAAGGTTGTCTGCAATCTATGCTCGATGAGTATCTTCATATTCTTCGTGAATCCCTTGGACTGATAGATAAATTGGACGAAGAATCTATTAAAACAATTACAACAGCAATGCGGGAGTCAATGTCGCTTCGTACAGCCAGCTTAAGCGTTGATAGTATTGATAATACGACTCTTCAAAAAAAAGGAAGGTTCGAGAGTTTCGGGCGGGTTCACTTCGCGGTTAGATTTGGTGATGAAAAAGGGGATGATGGCAATATTGTCACACGGTCCGATCAGGTTAGAAATTCATTCAATTCTCCATTCTGGCCATTTGTGTTGGCAACAACTTCGATAGGACAAGAAGGATTGGATTTCCACCAGTATTGTCATGCGGTTGTTCATTGGAATTTACCATCTAATCCAGTTGATCTTGAGCAGAGAGAGGGTAGGATTCACCGTTATAAGAATCATGCGGTACGGAAAAATGTTGCCAAGAAATACGCCCCATTAATAAGAAATGAATTCAAAGGTGATTTATGGGAAGAGATGTTTTTATGTGCTGAGAAAGAGTATGGGGAGAAATTTGATGACATTGTACCATACTGGGTTCTACAAGGTGATTCGTATATTGAACGCCATATTCCTGCGCTCCCTTTAAGCCGAGAAATAGATAAAAGCATCTTGCTTAAAAGGTCGCTTGTAGCTTATCGAATGGTATTTGGACAAACACGACAGCAAGATATTGTTGAATATTTAATGTCAAATTTTAAGGAAGAAGACATAGAAGCAATAAGTGAACAGTTGAAGATTGATTTAACTCCGACAAAATAATTGAAAATGCGCGTTTGCATTTCCTCTGACCCTAGGAGGCCGTCCGAGAACTCCATCTTTTAAAACCAGCTTTTTGTCCGAAAACTCCCCAAAATGACAAAATCACCTCTTGAAAAAGAAATTTCGTCACCGGACAAAAATATTTTCGGCAAAAATGAGTTCTAC
>JAQUOA010000133.1 GCA_028749215.1 Bacteroidota bacterium | reverse complement strand
GATTGTTCAATGATTTATGTTTCAGCAAATGCAATTCTATTAAATCACTGCCAAGGTCGGACATTTCTTTGAACAGCTCGTAGCTTTTTGTAAAAGGGATGCGAGGAAAATCAATCTTCAAAAACTCACCATACTTCTCACGATACACATTGCTGTACAAAACTCCGTAACAGTAACCGAGAATTTGCTCCGGGGTTGGAACTTTACTATACGCTTTCTTCAATTGCTCAAATACCTCTTGCGCTATGTTCGCACGTTTTCCTTTTGCTTTACCATATTCCGGTTCAGGTTCAAACAGCATCATTGTTTGAAGTCCAGATCCTTTTTTCTTGTGTTCTGTGTCGTAAAGATAAAGTGGAAACACATAATTTATTTCAGAAGTTTTATTGGAGATTAGACAACTTTCTATGATTTCGTTGGATATGAACACATGTCGCCATTCATTCGATGTTTTTACTTGCCTTACAGTATTTAATGACAAATTTTCTTTCAATAAATGTTGCATGATTTCATTACGTGGCATGCAATGAAATCCTCTGGAGTTTCCAGTATAATATGTAAACCGAATATCAAACGGACGATAATGGATTGGAATAATATTTTCAGGAGCTAAATTGGATTTAATCAAATCTTCCTGCGCAAGAGAAACTTTCCAATCTCGAGCATCTTCTCCCAAGTTATATGTTTGTCTTGCTATTTCTACATCCAACTTTGCAAATAGATTGATTGTATTTTTAACTTCTGAGGGTTTCCATTTGATAGTCAAATTATCTCTTGCTGTAACAACTCCAACACTATTTATTGGAAAGATGTCATTTACTTTCCACCATTTCTCAAAATGTTCAATCTCATCTGTATTTCTTTTAATCAAAAAATACCACGGTGTTTTTGGCTCTAATATTTCATAATCCTTTTTCTTAAATGGTTTCTTTTCAAGCCAATCGTATTTTTCTTCACGCAATCCAAAAATATCTCGATGATAAACTTTGCACCCTTTTGCATTTTTTGTCTTTACAAAAATTGCAATCGCTGTTCCTTGCTGGATATCAAAAACATTTTCATCTTTGCCGCCGTCGGGTGTGGTTTCTTTTTTCAGAGAATTACCATGAAGATCAATAATATAAATTTCGTTGAATGTCTTGATTAAACTCTGACGCATTCCTCGAAATGTCGGGTTATCCAAATAACTGTGGTTGGTAATCATTCCCACAATACCTTGCCCTGATTTATGGATTTTCCATTGAGCAAACCGAAGGAATTTTACATAATCATCCTGCAACCATTTCGGATTTTTTTCTCCGAGCGGTTCACCATCTACTTTGTAATAACTTGCGGCGCCGTCAATATCTTCTTTTAATAATTTCTCCGTCCAATCATTTTTATTTGCAGAGTGCCCGCTGTACGGCGGGTTTCCCAAAATTACTAAGATCGGATCTTTCTGTTTTATCTTTCCGGCAAGGTGGCTTTCATCGCTCAGCGATTCAAGCCCGGGAATTTCGGTCTGCGCAAGGTCTTCCATATCCAGCGTATTGGTAAGGTAGAGTTTAAACCTGTCGTCATCCTTCATCGTATAGCCAAGTTCTTCCAGCAAGAAACTAATCTTAATATGCCCAATGGCATACGGAGCCATCATCAACTCAAACGCATAAAAGTTTTTGAGAATCTGATTCTTGATCAGTTTTGTTTTTCCTGCATCGCCGTACTTTTTGGTGTACTCTTCCACTGCAAGTTTAATTGCTTCTGCAGGAAACGTGAGCGTTCCGCCCGCAGGGTCGAGCAGTGTTAGTTCTTTGCTCGCCAGTCCGTCCTGCAAATTAAAATGTGTCTTCAGCAGATCGTGAATGGAACGAACAATGTATTTTACAACCGGTTCGGGGGTATAATACACGCCACGCTTTTCGCGCGTTGCAGGGTCATAGATGTTCAAAAAGGTTTCGTAGAAATGAACAATCGGGTCTTCCCCTTTTCCTTTTCGGTAGAACTCATCCAAAATTTTATTTACATCGGCGGCGTTCAGCACCTGCGCTATATCGTCAATAATCACTTCCATTTGCAGAGGAAGTTTTCCGAGAGAAATAAAACTAAACATGTCGCGCAAAATTCCAATGGTATGGGGGATAAGATCGTAGGCAATTTTTCTGTTGAAATTTCCGTTGGCACGAGTTCGTGCGGCGAACAGTCCGTACGTAATTGTTTGGGAGTAAATGTCCGCAAAATCTTTGTGCGAAAGATCGGCAACCAGATACTGCTTAAACGCAGAATAGAAGCCGTAAATTTTCCCTTTTCCTTTTTCTTCCTCTTCCAATTCTTTAATGACCACTTCATCTCGCAGGAATCCGGTTCGTTTTGCCAATTCCACAGCAAGATCTTTTGCCGTGAGAACATTGGGCAGAGAGAAGGCGAAGAATTTTTCGAGCAGCGTGATAAATTTTTCTTCATGCTCAACGGGAGGAGTGGTTTGTAATTTCTTTGCGATGAACGGCCGTGCAACGAGAACCTTATCAATCAATTCGCCGTTACGGTATAAACGGAATTCGAAAAAATCGGTGAGGATGAGATTGGGAAATGTGGAGCGGTACCGCTTTAATTGTTCTGATGATTCAATATCATCAAGATTTTCTCCCGGCTTCTTTGCTTCAATGTAACCGACAATTTTTTGTTTACCGTCCCACACACGAAAATCGGGGTTGCCCGCTTCAGTCTTCTTGGGCAGTGTTGTAATTTGGATATTCTTTTTGCCGGTTTCTTCGGCAAAGGTTTCTAAAAATCTGGAGAAGTGGGGATAATAACTTTCTTCGCGCGCATCGCCGCGTGCGGTTGTTGCTGAAATTTTTTTGAGATAATCTCTTAGCATATTCTAAATATTCACTGGATTCTTCTCCGCCTTCGGCGGATCAGAATGACCACCGCCAAAACCGCACAACAAAAAATCCGCAGCACGTTTTCCTGTCGTCCCTGCGGATTCAATCCCGTAAAAGGTAACTCTTTTAATCACCTCAATCAACACAATAACAAAGGACAACGGACAAAAACAAAAGAACTCCCGTGCACAAGTGAGATGCCTGAGAGTTCTTGTCTGTTACTGAAAACGGCGATGCAGATATAGGATTTCAGATGGCTATATCCAAATAAATTCTAACTATTTATTTGTTCTTATGAATATCAAGTTTAAATTTAAACGGAATCGAGACCCACACATCCACCGGTTCGCCTTTTAATATAGCTGGACTGAATTTCCATTTCATTGCCGCATCAATGCTTGGTTGATTAAATATTTCTGCATCAGATTTTAGAACTACTGCCTTATGCGCGCTCCCTTTTTTATCGACCCATATTTTAACCCACACCATTCCTTCAATTTTTTGTTTCCTTGCTTCTTCAGGATAGGAAGGAGCTGGATTGTCACCGGGAATAAATTGTGGCATTTTTTCAACCTGCACAAAATCAGCAGGCTCTTGGCTTGTCTTTTGAAGCGTAAAAAAGCCTCCCGGCTTTTTACCTTCTCCAAAATAAACGTTGTTCATTATTTGCGGTTCATATCCTTCCGCTTCAGCCTTCAGTTGAAAAACTCCTTCATTCGTCGTCGAAATGGTGTACTGTCCGTCCACAGAAGTGGTGGCACGGAATTTTGTTCCAAGCACTGTTATTTTTGCATTTCCTATCGGCTCTCGTGTAGATTGATCAATCACAGATCCTATGATCGAACATTTACCATTTTGCTGTTCTTCTGCCAACAATGGTTGAGATGGAACTGGTTCAACTCTAAATGCTGTTGAAAGAGTATCTTGCGCAAAAAGAGCAGTGCAAACAAAAGTGCTGATCAAAAATAATTTTCTCATACATTACCTCAATTTGTTTTAACATCGGTTGATGAATTCGTGACTGCATACACCGTTGGATATGATGTCATATATACATATTCGGTTTGTATCTTTTCCACAATTGCAGGAGGTTGGGAAATTCTTTGGATAAAAAACAGGCTCGATACGAGCATCATACAAGCAATCAATGCCGCTATGGGATAAGAGATCGAAAAACTTTTCTTCCAAAAGGATTTGCGCTCGGCTTGCTTTGGTACACCAAATTCCGCTTCGCGTAATGCAGTTCGCAGCTGCATCATCGATTTCATCAGGCTTCTGCATTCCGCACATTCGCCGAGATGATAAAATAGTTTCGATGTTTCATTGTCGGCAAGTTCATTGTCAATGTAGGCACTGACCATTTCTTGGTACTCATCGCACTTTTTCATAATTCCCTCTCATCTAAATATGGTTTCAATTTTTCAATTAATGCTTTGCGTGCTTTGAACAATCTCGATTTCACGGAGGAAACAGTTGTGTTCGTCACCTGTGCAATCTCGTCGTACGATAGCTGTTCATACTCTCTCAAAATAATTATCTCTCGAAATGACGGATAGAGCGCATTCAACACCGATTCAATCGCTTCCCTTCGATTCTTTTTTGAAAGCTCTTCGTCAGGCAGAACACCTTCCCACACAATTTCTTCGCTGAGCAGTTCGCCTTTTCGTCTTCGCAATTCTTCAAACGCCTCATTGCGCGCAACAGTGAAAACCCAGCTTTGAAGTGATTGCCCATTCCGAATGGAGGCGCGCCCCGCATGAAGTTTAACGAAAACATTTTGCACTGCATCTTCCGCCGCTTGTGTATCTTTCAACAGACGAGCACAATATCGTAGCACGCGCCCACAGTAACGCGTGTACAATTGTGCAAGCGCGGTCTCATGACCGTTACGCAATTGTTCTAGTAAAACCGCATCGGTTGTCGTTTCCAGTTCAGTTCCTTGTAATAAATGGCGGTGGTAGCTATAAGATGGAAAAAGGGAGGAAAAGTTGCTCGAAATCTATGAAAAAAATCCCACAGGTTCACAAATGCAATCTTAGAGTATGCGGCAAAAAATGCTTTGCAACTTTGCGTGAGATGTCAGGATTTATACCGAAAACATTTCGTTTCGTGATCGTTCACTAATCCACACGCTTGCATAAAAGCGTAACAGATAGTTGTTCCGACAAATTTGAATCCGCGCTTTTTCAAATCCTTGCTCATCGCGTCGGATTCCGGAGTCGATGAAGGAATATCTTTCATTGAAGCACGCTTGTTCACAATCGGTTTCCCTCCTGTGAACTGCCAAATGTATTTGTCGAAATTGCCGAATTCTTTCTGTACCTCCAAAAACAATTTCGCATTGATAATTGTGCTTACAATCTTCAATCGGTTGCGGACTATTCCTTCGTTCTTCAATAATGCCGCAACTTTCTTCTTGTCGTACTTAGCAATCTTTTTCGCATTAAAATTATCGAATGCCTTTCGGTAATTGTCACGCTTTCGCAGTATGGTGATCCAGCTGAGTCCTGCTTGCGCGCCTTCAAGATTCAACATCTCAAATAATTTTCTATCGTCATGGACCGGAACTCCCCATTCCGTATCGTGATACAAATTATACAGCGGGTCACTTCCCGCCCACTGACAGCGATGTTTGTTCATTTCTTTCCTTTCATTGCTACATCTACCGCTTTCAAAATTAACGGCATCAATTTTTTTGTTTTGCCAGCGTAACAAGTTCATTCATCGCTTCCGGCAATCCTTTTGACAATTTTTCCCCTATAAGTTTAGCAAATACCCAGCTTAATAACCCTGAGATTTTAATTGAGTGGGTCACCACTAATCCATCATTAGTTTGTTTCATCACGTGAAAGAATTCTAGTGTTGCCAACGGCAGGAAGGAGCGATCGGAAAAACTTTCATTTTTTTTGCACCCCGTCATTACAAATTTCGACTTGGGTGCACCTTTTGGTTTTAAGTATCCGATTGTTCCAACGGCAAAATCTCCTTGAATTTTTGCCCATTCTACCTCTTTGTCCCACTTATTCCATGCTTCCACGTTCGACCATATTTTCCAAATTTTTTCTGCTGAAACATCTGTTATTATTGAATGCTCAAACTTCCACATTTTGTTTTCCTTCTGCAACTTTAATAAAATTGATTTTTTGTTTAGTTCAATTTTTTATTCTTCCGCCGTCATCCCCATGGCGCTCCATTCTTCCTTTGCCGGTCCGTACACACCAGGCACTTTTAATCCGGCTTGGCGCATCAATACTGTCATTTGCGCACGATGATGAGTTTGATGAAGAATGAGTGATGCCAGAACCTCACCGCGCTTCCATTGCTCTCCATACATCGGCACCTCTTCCAACAGCATCGCATCGGTCCAATGTTCTTTCACCGCCGCGGCAACATCATTCGCCGAGCGTTCGTACGTCTGAACGACCGATGATAAGGAAAGCGTTTGAATGATATCTTCTGTCGGAACCGGACATTGCAATCCCGCAAGCTGAGGCATTTCGCCCAGTGTCCCGGTAATATGCCACAGAAGCCGCGCCAGCGTCCTTCCTTCGCTGTACACTTTTTGATCCAGTGATTTTTCAGTCACTGCCCGGAACATTTTCAATGTCGATTCCTTTTCAACATTCCAGAGCATTAGAAAATCGTCGATGGTTCGAAACATGGTGATTCCTTTCTTTAGATTTGTGTATAGTGAAGTTGCGTTAACCCTGATTCAAATTTTTTGCAATGTAAAAGCCGCAGTCTCTCTTCAGGTCTCGCATCGTTGAACAACCGGATGCCGCTTCCTAAAAACAGCGGGATGATTGAAATGATGTACTCATCAATCAGACGATACTTCATCAATTCGTTTACAATTTCTGCACCGCCATCAACAAAAATATTTTTACCCCTTGATGATTTCAATTGCGAAATTAAATTTTTCATATCGCCGGTGTAAAAAGAAATATTTTCTTCTGCCGGCCTTTCCTGTCGCGTCACGATATAACATTTTTTATCGAGGTGTGGGAAATCAATATCAAAAGATAATATAGTATCGTACGTCTTCCTTCCCATGATCACAGTATCAACCGTTTTAATGAATTCTTGGTAGCCGTAATCCTCATCTGAAGATTGAAATTTCATCAGCCAATCAAGATCGCCGTCTTGACGCCCAATATATCCGTCAAGACTCATGGCGATGTAAAGAATTACTTTCCTGGTACTGTTCATCGCCGCCTCTTAATTTAACTTTCCTTGTTATTTGTGACGTTGTTAAAAATCTCGGGGATTGCTCCTTAAAGCCCGTTGAATAGTCATGCCAAATGTAATTTTTCGAATAAGGTACGAAGCGAATAATGGAATTCTTACCGATAACATATTTCCTCATTCAATAAGTAATGGTGACACTACAAACATACGCATGCAGTGTGACAACCTTATGTCAGCAGGAAAATTATTTATTGGTAGATTTTAAGGAGCGTATCAAGAGTGGATTTTACATTGTCGCGGAATGACTGCGGCGAAAGTGCTTCAGCTTTATTTCCCCAGCGAAGGAGCCAGGTAATGACAGAATCTTCGCTTGGCGATTCTATGGTAAGGATGACGTAATTTTTTTTAGATTGAGTTCTGATAAGTTTATACGGCGGCTGTTCCTTTACCCAGCGAAAAATTTCGCGCGCAATTTTCACCTGATAGATCTCACCGGATGTTTGGGACTGTTTTTGCCTGAACATTTGTACCAGGTTAAAATTTTTCGGACGGGTAAACACTTTTGCCGTCACCAGTACCGTTTCCATTCTGTCCAAACGAAATGTTCGTATATCGTTTCGCAGGTGATCGAACCCGACCATCATCCACACGCCAAAATAATTGGCGAGCGCGTACGGGTCAACTTCGCGCACCATCGGTTCGGGAGAATCGGCATTGCGCTTGAAGTAG
>JAQUOA010000010.1 GCA_028749215.1 Bacteroidota bacterium | reverse complement strand
GCTTTGCCCTGCAAACATTCACGGTCATATCGCCTTCGCGCGAGTTTTCGCCCACAATCATTCCGGCGTACACTTTCGTTCCCGGAGCAATGAAGAACGTCGAACGTTCCTGCAGTTTAAACATCCCATAGGCGACCGCTTCGCCTGTTTCCATTGCCACTAACGCGCCCCGTGTGCGGTGTGAAAGTTCTCCTTTGAACGGTTCATATCCGTGAAAGTTATGGTGGACGATACCCGTACCTTTGGTCTGCGTCATAAATTCATTTCGAAATCCGATCAAACCGCGCGCCGGAACGAAAAATTCCAGCCGCGTATTGCCGTTGGACGAAATCATATTTTTCATTTCGCCTTTGCGCTTCCCCAAATTTTCTATCACTGTTCCGGTAAACTCATCCGGCACATCGATGATGACATGCTCAATCGGCTCGCATAACACATCGTCGATCCGTTTGTAAATAACCTGCGGTCGGGAGACTTGCAGTTCATATCCTTCCCGACGCATGTTTTCAATCAACACGCCAAGATGCAATTCACCGCGTCCGCTCACTTTAAAAATATCCGGCGAGTCGGTCAACTCTACCTGCAAACTTACGTTGGAACGCAATTCTTTCATCAATCGTTCTTGCAAATTTCGAGTGGTAACATATTTTCCGTCTTGTCCTGCGAACGGAGAATTGTTCACGACAAAGTTCATCGACAGTGTCGGTTCTTCGATGGCAACAAACGGGAGTGGGGTCGGGTCGATCGCATCGACAATTGTTTCTCCGATGTCGACATCTTCCATTCCGGAAATAGCAATGATGTCTCCGGCATGTGCTTCAGTAACTTCAACTCGTTTCAACCCTTCAAACGAATAAATTTTTGTCACGCGCGCATCTTCTTTTGAACCGTCGCGATGGATCACTTCCATCTGTCCTCCAAGGCGGATCGTTCCGCGATGAACTTTTCCAATGCCAAGTCTGCCAAGATAATCATTGTAATCAATGGTCGTCACGAGCATCTGAAACGGTTCGCTCAGATTTCCTTTTGGTGCAGGAACTTTACCGATGATCGATTCAAACAATGGTTCAAGGGTTGTGCTTTCATCTTCCAACTCGCGTTTTGCAATTCCTTGTTTGGAAATAGCATAGATGGTCGGGAAGTCCAGCTGTTGATCGTTAGCGCCGAGCGATAAAAATAATTCGAACACTTCGTCCAGCACTTCATGCGGACGTGCATCCTTACGGTCGATCTTGTTGATGACAACGATCGGCTGCAGATTCAAGTCGAGAGATTTTTTGAGAACGAATTTTGTTCCCGGCAGCGGTCCTTCGGAAGCATCGACAAGCAACAGCACACCGTCAACCATCTTCAATGTACGTTCAACTTCGCCGGCAAAGTCGGAGTGACCGGGAGTATCAACAATGTTGATCTTATATTTTTCTTTTGTCGTTTTATCGGTGTAGAACACAGCCGTGTTCTTTGCGAGAATAGTGATGCCGCGTTCTTTTTCCTGCGCGTTCGAGTCCATCACGCGCGTTTCTACCTGCTGATTGTCGCGGAATGTTCCGGTCTGGCGCAGCAATTGGTCAACAAGGGTTGTCTTACCGTGGTCAACGTGCGCGATAATGGCAATATTACGAATGTTGCTTTGTGCGATCATGGAATCCTTCAAAACTTTTTCACGCAAGTCATCAAAAAACCTGTAAAATAAGGCGTTTTTCAGCTTTACGTGAGGACAAAATTGTATAATAAAAAACGTCCCGATGTGTGAACGGGACGTTCAAGTGAGTGAACAAATATACGAAAATTTTGGCTAAATTCCACCTTCTGGTCTGTTGGAGGAATGAAATAACTATTATTTAATAATAATCATTTTTTTTGCTGCCACGTAATTGGCGGTCTGCAATGTATAGAAATATACGCCGCTGGAAAGTTTTGATCCGTCGAAGTGCACGGAATGAATTCCCGGAGATTGCTCTTCATTCACCAACGCAGCAATCTTTCTGCCGAGGATATCATAGACGGCTACCGTTACATTCCCGCGAACAGAAATCTGATAATCAACCGTTGTTGTTGGGTTGAACGGGTTCGGATAATTCTGCATCAATTGTGTCGATATCGGAATTTGATTTGAAGCAAGTGTCGCGTTGGTGATAATGTGCTGCTTTAATCGTTGAATGCGGTTGTACGCAGAATCGACGATGTTCTCTGAAATAATTCCTGCTCGAACTTTTTGGCTGATGGAGTTGACAACATACGCTGTCAGCGATTGTTTGTTGTAGATGTTTGTCGAAAAGAGGAGAATATCGGTTCCGGATGTTACACACAGCTCAAGTGCATCGTCAAATTTATAATTTTTGGAAATAGCATTCATAAACAATTCGTCGCTGATGACAACACCGGAAAAATGAAGAGAGTCACGCAATAATTTTTGCACAGTTTTGTACGAAAGCGAAGCCGGATACTGCGAATCAATCTGCGCATTATATAAATGTCCGACCATGATAAGGTCAGAAAGCCCGCGATCAATGGCAGATTTGAATGGAATCAATTCGGCGCTTGACCATGTGGATGTGATGTTGGTAAAACCAAGATGAGAATCAACTGCTGCGCTTCCGTGTCCGGGAAAATGTTTTAGTGTCGTAACAATTTTTTTTGCGTGGAATTCTTCGATGAACCATCCGATATGCCTGCTGACAGTGTCTGGATTTTTTGAATAACTCCGTTCTAACTGTCCAATGGCAGGGCTTAATGGATTGACATTAACATCGGCAACCGGAGCAAAATTAATATTGATACCCGTTTGATGAAGCCATCCCGCCATCATTGCTGCTGCGGCGCGGGTCGAATCTTCGCGATTGACAAATGTACCTAAATGATAGGCAGAGGGAGTTGAAGAAAATCCGTTTGCTGCACCAAGGCGAGCAACTTTTCCTCCTTCTTGATCAACAGAAATGAGCAATTGAGAAGTTGCGTTTGCCTGCAGTTGTGTGGTCAGTGATTCCGCCTGCAGAGGATTGATAATGTTTGATGCAAACAAAAGCACACCGCCCAGTCCCCGTTTTGACAAATCGATTTTAAGCGATTCAGGAAGCACCGTTGTTCCGGTGAAGCCGACCATGACCATCTGTGCAATTTTTTGTTCAAGAGACGGCTGCGAAATGAGCTGAGACGAAAAACCAAGAAGGGAAAAACATAACCATGTGAATAATCGGGAGGAAGAAGTTGCAATAGTCATTGGTGCACACTCAACGGCATTGCTAATTGCGTGCGAACTCTTTGCTTAAAGTACCCGTTTTCAATATATCGGTATAAATTTTTTCCGGGGCACACTGTTTTGGATGAGTAATCTTTATGCGCTCTAATTGAATCAACAGGGACGGAATATTTTATTGCAAGCCATGTCATCACATTCACGACGGCGTCAAGTTGTTTTTCATTCGGTTCAACTTCCTCAAAATTTCCCACAACTTCAATCAATGCGTGGCCGGTCGGGTTGTATTCAGTATTTGTATCGCCGGCGTAGTTGATATTGCGCCCTTCGTACACTTTTCCGTCAAGATCTATTATATAGTGGTACGGAATATCGATCCAATGTTTTTCGGAACGCGACCATTTTTGCAGCGTGCGAAGATATTGAATCGGGTCCGTTCCTTCGGGAAATGGTTCTCCTTGATGATGGAGTGTAATGTGTGTGATAGTGTGTTTCTTTGCCAGTGAATCGATTGCCGGTGTACCGCCCCACTGTTCGACAGTAACGATCTGTGATTCTGTGGTTCGGAATGAAAATTCTTTGGACGAGGAACAACTAAGAAGCATGGAAGCAATAAATATGGTGAAGCAGAGAAAGATTTTTTTCATAATTTACGTTGTCAGTAACTGTTCAAAAAATCCGCCAAATTGATGTTCCTTGTCGATAAAATGGATTTCTAGAATCCAATCGCGGGGATTTCCGTGGTCATCCGGTGCGCTTAACAAAATATTATTTTCGGGGTGAAGGTAATTTTTCTTTTCTTCCCCCTGAATAATTTCATGGGGAAAATTTCCGATCAAATGTCCGCAGTGGATATTGCCAAACTCCCATCCGTATTGTGATGCAAGAGAAGAAATATATTTAAAATATTCTGCGCCTGTTATCTCGGGATATGCTGCATCAAAATATTTCTTCCCTTCACACCATGCGGATTCGATGTCATTCTTCAATTTGTGTTTCCGCTCATCGGAACCAAGAACATACGTGCGTCCAAAGTCAGCCTCCCATTCTTCAAAGACGGGACCGAAATCAAAGAAAAGAATATCATTGCTTTGAATCATCAGATCGGGAGGGTTTTCTCGATAAGGAAAAAGTGTATTTTTACCGGCGCGCACAATGCGTTTATGCCAATACTTGCGAATGCCGAACATTTCGAATGCAAGTTCGTACATGTCGGTGTTCAATGTCTTTTCATTTTTACCAGCCGCAATCAATTGTCGATGCTCAGCTTCAGCAAAAAGCTGTTCCGCCTTTTTTTGTGCATCAAGAAGACTTTTTTTACGATCGGCAATAGACATGACGGAATAATATAGTAAAATCTACTGCAAGAGGAGAACGGAAATGCAATAGCGGATTAAAAAAATTTCTTTTTGAACCAGAGCGAAACATTCACCAAGCTGATCAATACCGGCACTTCAACCAACGGACCGATGACGGTAGCAAACGCAATCTTTGAATTGATGCCAAAGACCGCAACAGCAACAGCGATAGCTAATTCAAAATCGTTGCTTCCCGCCGTAAAAGCTGTTGTTGCAGATTTTTCATATCCATATCCCATTTTTTTTGCAATGAAGAATGTTGCAAAGAACATTCCGCCGAAATAAAATAAATATGGAACCGCAACCCGCAAAACATCCAACGGAAGTTCGATAATTTTTTCACCTTTAAGGGAGAACATCACAAAAATAGTAAACAACAATGCGATGGGCGTGATGAGTGAAATTTTCGGAATAAATTTTTTGTGATACCATTCTTTGTTGCGGAATTTTACAAGACTTGCGCGAGTAATCATTCCGCCGAAGAAAGGAATGCCGAGATAGATCAAAACTGTCACTGCAATTTCACGGATAGAAATATCAACTAACGCTCCACTGAATCCGAAGAAGGGCAGAAGAATGGTGATAAAAATGTACGCATAGACAGAATAAAAAAATACCTGAAAGATAGCATTGAATGCAACCAATCCGGCGGCAAGTTCGGAATCTCCTTTTGCCAAATCGTTCCACACAAGCACCATTGCTATACATCGCGCCAAACCTACGAGGATGACACCGATCATCATTTCAGGTTTATCCGGCAGAAAAATCACTGCCAGAAGAAACATCACCAACGGACCAACAATCCAATTTTGAATTAATGATAATGATAGCAATTTTGTATTTTTGAAAACGACCGGAAGCTCTTCATATTTTACTTTTGCCAGCGGAGGATACATCATTAAAATGAGTCCGATAGCGATGGGGATGTTTGTTGTGCCGGAACTTAGCGAATCCCAAAATCCTGAAATTCTGGGAAACAATGCACCGGCGCCAACACCGATTGCCATGACAAGAAAAATCCAAAGCGTTAAGTAACGATCAAAGAAAGAAAGCTTACCGGATACAGTGCTCATCGGGATTCCTTGGAAATAGTTTCTACATAAAAACGATAAAACTCTTTTTTGATTTCATTCCTTACCCGTCTAAACACCGCAAGAATTTCTTCTTCCGATCCGGTTGCGTCCGCCGGATCATCGAAACCGATATGCACTCGGTGTTTGACATTGCCGATAAAAACCGGACATGTTTGTTTTGCATTGTCACAAACCGTAATAACATAATCAAACGATTGCGAAAGAAATTGATCGACAGTTTTTGGATAATGATTGCTGATGTCCATTCCTATTTCTTTCATGACAAGAATTGCTTTGGAAGAGACTTTCGGCGCCGATTTAGTTCCGGCAGAAAATACTTCCAGCGAGGAATCGAATGATTTGAGAAACCCTTCTGCCATTTGAGAGCGGCAGGAATTTCCGGTGCACAGAATAAGAATACGCTGTTTCATAAAAGTTTTATTTTGAAGATTAATAGATCACGTTAAAAAGATATCCAACTATGATAATGCCCAGGGCTACAACTCCGACGAAAATAAAAATTAATGGCAGCTTTAGAACTTTGCGTAAAATTATTGTCTCGGGTAACGATAGACCAATGACAGACATCATAAAGGCAAGCACTGTTCCCAGCGATGCACCTTTGGCAAGCAAAGCCTGAACAATAGGAATGATGCCTGCTGCATTTGAATAGAGAGGTACACCAATCAAAACCGCGACCGGAACAGACCACCATACAGATTTACCCATCACGCCGGCCATGAAATTTTCTGGAACATAACCGTGAATGCCGGCTCCGACTCCGATGCCAACAATCAGAAATGGCCACACTTTTCCAACAATATCTTTTACTGCTGTAAATCCAGATTGAATTCTATCTTTGAAAGTAAAATTTACTTCTTCAATAGTGATATTGCCAGCGCGGATTTTATATACCCAATCCTCAACATATTTTTCAACATGCAATTTACCAATAACAAATCCCGATGTAATCGCAATAAGCAATCCCGCTGAAACATAGATCAACGCTGTTTGCCATCCGAAAAGACCAAATAATAAAACAACAGCGATTTCGTTAATCATTGGAGCGGCAACGAGAAATGAAAATGTTACACCAAGCGGAATCCCGGCTTCAACAAATCCGATGAACAGCGGGACTGCGGAACATGAACAAAATGGCGTGACAATGCCAAGCATGCTTGCCAAAATATTCCCGGCGAACAGCGGTTTGCCCTCAAGCATTATTCGCGTTCGTTCCGGAGAAAAGTAGGAACGAATAATGCCGACAATAAATACAACCATTGTGAGCAACAAAAGAACTTTCGGAACTTCGTACAAAAAAAATCGAACAGCTTCCGTCAAACGTTCACCGGGTGCCAAACCTGTTAGTGAAATGATTCCGTCGACAAGGTGCCGTAAGATCAAATACAATATAATCCACAAAGGGAAAAAAGCGATGATGGCACCGATGGGATGTCTATCAATAATATTCACGCCATACTCCGATGTGCGAGAATAATTTCTTTCAGTGTCTCTACCGTTGGAACAGATCCGGCCAGAACCAGTTTTTCATCAATCACCAGCCCCGGAGTACGCATAATTCCGTACGAGGCAATTTTTTCAAAATCTTCAATTTTTTCTATTGTTGCATCGAGATGCAGTACCTGAATTGCCTCCGAGGTGCGTCGTTCGAGGGTTTTGCAATTCATACATCCGGGACCAAGAACTTTGATGATCATAAACGATCCTTTTTAATTATCACTATGGTTTATCCGCGTAAACGGTGACGCTGAAAATTCCGACATTATTTTTTTTAAATTCACGCAATTGGTCCAGCGTCATATATTGTAAATATATTTCGTTCGGGATATTAATCTCTCGCTCTTTTTGTATGGTAATGTTGACGAAACCTGCCTCTTTAATAAAGTTAAGATATTCATCTTTTTGAACAGCGCCGGAGACACATCCTGCGTACAGTGCGGCAACATCGCGAAGCCTTTCCGGTATTTCTCCTTGAAGCACAATATCAGAAATACTAAAGTGTCCGCCATGTTTAATGATACGGAATGTTTCTGCAAATGCTTTTTGTTTATTCGGAACGAGGTTCATCACGCAGTTGCTGACAACAACATCGGCGGTATTTTCTTGAACGGGAATTCTTTCTATTTCCCCTAATCGAAACTCAACATTTGTGAATCCGAGTTTTGCCGCATTTGCTTTTGCTTTCTCAATCATTGTGTCCGTCATATCAATACCAATAACGCGCCCATTATCACCGACGATAGCACGCGCAACAAAGCAATCATTGCCTGCACCGGAACCGAGATCAACAACCGTATTGCCCGGTTTGATCTGAGCAAATTCGGTCGGCAGGCCGCACCCTAATCCAAGATCAGCATCAGCGACATATCCGGAAAGTTTTGTGTAGTCTTCCGCCATGATTGAAAAATCGGTTGTGGAACAACAGCCCGTGCCGCCGCAGCATGACGATTCATTTTGTGTTTTTGATTGCTGGGCAATGGCGCTGTATTTTTCTTTGACCATTTCTTTGAGTTCTTGTTCGGTTGACATATTTTCTCCTATAGCTGTTATCGTAAAATTACGATTGATATAAACAAATTTTTTTAACAGCACTTTTTGATATCGATTAAAAATTGTGACAGCAAACTTTTTGCCTCACCCCATGCTTTTTCGTTAATGCAATAACAGACTTTCGCTCCTTCAATTTCGCCTTGAATCAACCCGGCTTTCTTCAATTCTTGCAAATGTTGAGATACTGTGGATTGAGATAAAGGAAGCTCTTCAACAATATCGCCGCACATGCATGCAGAACTATTTGCAAGAAATTCCAAAATGGCAATCCTCGCAGGGTGAGCCAGCGCTTTGGCAAGATCGGCGAGGCGGTTGTGTCTAATACTGAATTCGTCTTTTTTTGAAAGTCCCATACTAATTCTCTTTATCGTAATATAACGATAAATGTTTCACTGATGCAAATATTATTTTCCAAAAAAGTAGATTAGCATTTCAGGCATTCGTTCGCGCCAATTTGCCCACTCATGCCCATCATTCACTTCTTTATAATAGTGCGGAATGTGAAACGAAGAAAGTAAATTGCTGTAACTGCGGTTCAACTCGAGAAAGTCCACGTCATCTTGTTTGATATCAAACCGGCCAACATCAAAATAGATTTTTACAGTGGGAGAAAGTGCATGTTCTTTTGCACGTTGTCTGGTCAATTCTGTAAGCCAGGGAGTAATTGTTGACGATTGCCCGCCGACAAGGTGAAACACATCGAGTCTCTTTAAAACGGTGTATAATGAAATATGCCCGCCATTCGAAATCCCCATCATCGCCCGATGTGAAGACGAGCGATTTGTTTTATATTTTTTATCTATTGCAGGGACAAGTTCATCACACAATAATTTAACATATCGGTCTCGAAAATCACCTACATATTCTGCTCCCCGATTCACGGAAGGAATAAATACGGCAATGACAGGCGGAATTTTTTTATCTGCAATCAAATTGTCAAGAATTGTGGGAACATGTGCGAATGCAATGGCATCATTTCCATCGTGAATGTACACCGAAGAGAGCTCGGAAAGCGTATCATATCCTGCCGGACGATAGACTGTGATCATTCTTCCTGCCATAAGATACTGTTTCAACGGTGAAGGGATAAATGCATATAATGAAACGGTGTCAATCTTTCCCCGCTCAATGGAATCACGTATAGCAATATATTTCGATGAAACAAATTTCGACATTCGAACTTCGGAATGCGGTCCAAATCCGCTTGGTGTAATGCGGGGGTTCAGCGAATCGAGTTGATACGTTCCGTCAACAATGAGTTGATAATCTAGCCGTGCATTCGTCGGAGCAAAAAATGATTTAAAGAAAAAAGATTTTTCACCACAGCTGATTTGTTTTAATGTATCCGGCAAATTCCAATGTTGAAGATTTCCATTGATTAGCACCGATGACGCGTTTCCGTACCAGATGAAATGAAGAAGGGAATCTTGCTCGATAAACGGCGTCGTATTTATTGATCGAAGAAATTGCACGGCAGAAACTTCACGTTGATGAATTGGAAGCCGCTCTAATTTCTGCACAAACGATGTGAATGTTTGAGCAATTAAGGAAGAATAAAAAATTATTATAAAGAAGATTATTTTTGTCAACGACGACATGATATTCCATCAATTTTTAGACGTGAAAAAGTGCGAGTGCAATTGCCGTTGTCCACGACAATACTTTAAAATCACCACTCAACAACGCCTGCATCATTTCATTGCGTGTAAGGGTAACAATTTCTTGTTCTTCAAGATCATCGGTATTAATTTCACCGACGCGATACGCACCACGTGCAAGAAACAAATTTGCAAACCCATTGCCGTGATTTCCGTCGCAGGGAAATCGTCCGAGAGGGATCCACTCTAGTGCTTCACATCCTAACTCTTCCCGCAGCTCTCGTTTTGCACATTCCAAAGGATCTTCGTTCGGCTCTAAATAACCCCCAACGGGTGCAAGGGTCAATCCATTGGCGGCATATTTTGTTTGGCGGAAGCAGATAAAATTTTCATCAGCATCTTGAACAACAACATTCACATAATCAGGGGAGATAATCCACGGCCATTGTTCGATTGTTTTCCCATCTGGAAGCTGAATGATGTGATCTTCAATCTTCAGCCATTTGCTGTGGTTGAGAATAGTTTTGCGAGAAAGGGTTTTCCAAGGTTTCATTTGCTAATGCAATAGTAAATAGGAAAAAACTATTTGAGCTTTGTATAGAGAACAACATCTCCAACGCGCCCGTCTTTAATAATGGCTTTTTTTAATCGGGCTTCCGGCAGGAAACCATTCTTTTCCAGCACACGCATTGAAGCAGTGTTCCATTCAAATACGTCGGCATAGAGTCGGTTGATATCAAAATGGGAAAAGGCGTACTGCGAAACAGCGCCGACCGCTTCTGTGACAATGCCGTGTCCCCAAAATTCTTCACCGAGCCAATAACCAATTTCCATCGAAACGCGGTAGACGTCTTCTTTTTTGATAAGTCCTATATTGCCGACGGCGTTTCCGTTAACCACGATAGCAAAAACAGAATCCACCAACGCGGATGAAGCGTGAAAGATCCACCGCTGTGCATCTGCCAACGTGTATGGCGAAGGAAAATGGTCGCGCACATTGAGCCAAATTTTTCTATTGTCGGCGTGTTTGGCAAGAGATCGTTCATCACCGCTTTGCCATGGGCGAAGCAGGGATTTTTGTAATTGAAATTCGATCACAGTGCCACTTTAACAACGGCTTTTAAAACATTTTTTTTCGGGGGAAGTCCGACATGAGCATCTTCCGGAAAAACTACGGCAAACATTCCCTGCTCCAGTTCAACAGTGAATTCCGGCGTGTCCGAAAAAGTTTGAGCATCTTTCTCATGATCGTACTCAGTGTCGATGCTTTTACATCGGTCAAGATTTTTCCATCCAAGAGGATAGGAACCATCTAAAGCAACCTGGATATCAATGTAGTGCCGATGGCTTTCAAGTTTAGAGGCAACATCGTTTGATTTTCCGCGGGCAACGATGAGAAAGATCTCATCTCCGTTAATTTCATGGATGCCATCGTTGAACTTTGAAACATCGTTCAGTTTTAAATAATCAAAGGCGTGGCGAAAACTTGTATGGACGTTGTAATATTTTTCTGCTCGTGAAACATGATCGAGTATCATTGGCATCACCTCCTATAATTGTTACAGTACGTCATGGAAAAAATAGAAAAGATTTACTCGAGCGGCAAGGACAAGAAAAAATTTCAGACGATATCTCACAATGTTGCTTTTTCAGAAATACCGGTTTCGTTATCGTTGGAGCAATTTAAATGCAATGTTTGGTCCGATCCCTTGTTGATACGCAAGCGTGATCCATAACTTTGCCAGTGATTCAAGCAACTCAGCATTGCGTAATCCGCCGACATCAACAGGGCGCAGGCCGATTTCTTTTGCTAATTGCGTTACAACGGCTTTTGATGCTTCATCATCACCACAAATAAATCCATCAGCCTGAACTGCATTAAATTGAACATCAATAAGATTTGCTGCACCCAGCGTGTTGAATGCTTTGACGACATGAAACCCAAGTAGACGTTTTGCAATTTCTTCGGCGGCCGATGTTCCCTGCGCAAGAGGCCAATCCGGATTTGGACGAATTGGATTTGTGCAATCCACAAGAATTTTGTTTTTCATATCAACAATTTGAAAGACAACTTCGGGAACAGATTCCCACGGCGTAGCCAGCACAATAACATCTGAACGTTGTGCCGCCTCTTTTACGAAGAGCGCTATCGCCGTACTGCCGGCTTCAGACAAAGATTTTTTTGTCTTTTCGGAATTCGGATTGCGGACACCAAAAAAAATTGAGTGACCTTTTGACGCCCAAATTTTTCCCAATGAACCGCCAATATTTCCCGCCCCAATAATAGAGATGTTCATAAATCCTCCCAGTGAACACTCCTAGTATATAAAAATGTTCCTTTGAAATCACGAATGATTTTTGATTATGCCATACATAAATAATGGTCGTTTTTTTCACCGTATTTATTGTAGATTAAACAGATATTTCATTTATTCTTTACGTTATTTTTTAGCTCAGACCAAGACAAGGGACACCATATGACAACATCACGCGTTGGTTGGAACGAATATTTTATGAACATCGCTGAACAGGTCGCCACGCGCAGCACGTGCAGCCGAAAAAATGTTGGCGCGGTGATTGTTCGGGATAAAACAATTCTCTCCACAGGATACAACGGCAGTCTACGAGGAGCACCTCATTGCGACGACGCAGGGCATGATCTTGAAAATGATCACTGTGTGCGAACAGTTCACGCTGAAGCAAATGCCGTGGCGCAAGCCGCTAAACACGGTGTACGGATTGATGAATCTGAAATTTACGTTACCGCGTCGCCATGCTTAACCTGTTTTAAACTGATTGCCAATTCCGGCATTAAAATTATCTATTACAAAGAATTTTATCGCGACGAAAGAATTACGGAATACGCTCGACAAACCGGAGTAACGTTGGTGTTTATGGGGGAGCATTGACTATGTAAATATTAAAAAAGATAAAAGTTATTACCCTCCCGAAATTTCATTTAACCATTTCGTAATACTGGCTAAACCTTAACTTAACCTTCCGTTGGTATTTTTGCTCCGTGATTTTTCCAAAGAATTATTAATTTCTCAACAATTATCAATTAATACAAAGGTACCTTGCCATGAAACATCTACGTTTTGTTATTCTCACCGTTCTGTCGCTGGCAGTAATGCACGCGCAGGATAAACCTGCAGGAAAATTCAGCGGATATATGTTTGGAGATTACAGCTACAATGTTGCACACGATTCAACTGCAGCGCTTTCCAGTGCGGCAGCAGGTTCCGGCGGAAAAGATTTTAACGCTTTCCAACTTCGCCGAATTTACTTTACGTACGATAACGACATTTCGTCAAACTTCACTACGCGTTTCCGCTTAGAAGGTTCCACCGGTTCACCAATTGTAAAAGATGCGTATTTGAAATGGAAGAATGTGTTCAGCGGAAGCGATCTTTATTTTGGTATGCAGCCTACGCCCGCCTACGATATTTCTGAAGCAGCGTGGGGATACCGCTCATTAGAAAAAACCATTATGGATCTTCGCGGTATTGTTTCTTCGCGCGATCTTGCGATCAGCCTGAGAGGAAAGCTTGACGAAAAAGGTTCAATCAACTATTGGGTGATGTTTGGCAATAATAGCGGGACGGGTGCCGAAGCAGATCGCTACAAAAGAGTGTACGCCAATGTGCAAGTAAAACCGGTTGACAATCTTCAAGTAACTTTATATGCCGATTATTCCATGAAGTCGGATATTAATAACAACAACAGCACCACTGCACCGAAAGCAACATTGAATAACGATGATGTCACAACAGCGCTGTTCGTCGGCTACGGAATTAAAGATCAGTACAATGTTGGCGTTGAAGCGTTCTATAAAATGACGGCCAATGGCAACGGTACAGGAACATCACCGAATATTTCCTACGCTTCGAAGAATGCACAGGGAATTTCAGTATTTGGTTCGTACAATTTTACACAAGAACTTGCCGCGGTTGCCCGATATGATAACTATGATCCTAACAACGACAGCAAATTCAAAGGCGATTCCCGCGATTACATCCTTGCCGGACTTAACTGGAAGGCTGATAAAAATGTGATGATCATGCCAAACGTGCAGTACGAAACCTATGAAAACCTGCCCAACGGCGGCCGGTCATTCGATCCTTCGGTGACTGCGCGAGTGACGTTCTACTACATTTTCTTATAACATCTGGTAACAATTTCTTAACATTGTCATAATATACAAATAACTGAGTATCACTAATTTATCCACAATGAAAAAGAGCAAACAATGAAAAAATTTTTGATGTTTCTCGTCGTGTTGTTTATGGCAAATATTGCCACAGCGCAGCTTCAGCTCAACGGAGCGGGGGCAACATTTCCGTACGTGATCTATTCAAAATGGTTCGATGAGTACCAAAAGAAAACCGGTATTCAGTTCAACTACCAATCCATCGGCAGCGGCGGCGGTATTAAGCAGGTGATTGAAGGAACTGTTGATTTCGGTGCGACCGACGGTCCGATGAAAGATGAACAGCTTGCCGAAGCAAAAACCAAACAAGGAACAGACGTACTACACATCCCGACCGTCATGGGTGCTGTGGTTGCAACGTACAATGTTCCCGAGATCGGCAAAGATTTAAAATTAACCTCTGATGTTCTTGCAGATATTTTTTTAGGTAAGATTACAAAATGGAATGATGAAAAAATTGCGGCTGTAAATTTCGGAAGAGCCCTTCCCAATAAGCCGATTGTTGTTGTGCATCGCTCGGACGGAAGCGGAACGACATATATTTTTGTCGATTACCTTTCCAAAGTCAGTGAAGAATGGAAATCTAAAGTTGGCGTCGGAACATCGGTAAACTGGCCCGTTGGGCTCGGCGGAAAAGGAAACGAAGGAGTTGCCGGTCAGGTGAAACAGATTGACGGTTCGATCGGTTATGTGGAACTTGCCTATGCTGTAAAGAATGATCTTCCATATGCCTCGTTGAAAAACAAAGCGGGGAATTTTATCGTCCCATCGTTGGAATCTGTAACAGCGGCGGCATTGAATGAAGCAAAGAAAATGCCGGAAGATCTCCGCGTATCGATCACCGATGCAGCCGGTAAAAATTCGTATCCTATCAGCGGCTTCACGTGGCTGTTAGTCTACAAAAATCAAAAAGATGAAGCAAAAGCAAAAGCACTGGTTGGATTCCTGAAATGGGCATTCAAAGAAGGCGAAGCTTTCGCGCCGGCGCTATACTATGCTCCGCTGCCGAAAGAAGTGATTGCCTTGAACGAAAAGAAAATTGCTTCCATCCAATTTAACGGTAAACCAATCAAGTAATAGTAACAAGGAAGTAGTCCAAACTTAATGGATGTATCTCCCGAATTGCAAAAGACAGTATCGCCAAAATCCTTTTCATGGAATTTTGGCGATACGGTTTTTAAATATCTCACCCAATTTTTTGCCTCTCTTGTTCTGCTGATGATTCTTTTGATGGCGTACGAAATGTATGCGTCATCATCACTCTCCATACAAAAATTTGGCTGGAGTTTTTTGACCAGCTCCGAATGGGATCCGGTGATGGACAAGTACGGAGCCCTGCCGTTTATCTACGGCACATTAGTCTCATCTCTTCTTGCACTTGTCATTGCATTGCCGCTGGGAATTGGTATTGCCGTCTTTCTTGTAGAACTGGCTCCAAAATGGCTTGAGCGACCTTTTTCATTTACCGTTGAACTGCTGGCAGGAATTCCAAGCATTGTGTACGGTCTGTGGGGATTTTTTATCATGGTTCCGTGGCTTCGTTCCACCGTTGAACCATTTTTTAGTAAACACGTTGGTTTCATTCCGTTGTTTGAAGGTGCGCCGTACGGTGTTGGAATGATGGCGGCCGGCGTCATTCTTTCAATCATGATCCTTCCAATCATTGCGTCAATCTCGCGCGATGTGCTGAAAGCAGTTCCCATCTCACAAAAAGAAGCGGCGTTAGCATTGGGTTCAACACGGTGGGAAGCAACACGCATAGGACTGAGTTACTCCCGTTCAGGAATTATCGGCGCAACGATTCTCGGACTTGGGCGCGCACTCGGCGAGACAATGGCAGTCACCATGGTGATCGGCAATCGTCCTGTTATTAAAGCATCGCTCTTAGAACCGGGATACACCATGGCAAGTGTTCTTGCCAACGAGTTTACGGAAGCAACATCGGAGATGTATATCAGTGCTTTGATTGAAATTGCATTGGTGCTTTTTGTTGTTGCTTTGCTTGTAAACGCGAGTGCAAGATTGTTGGTGTGGAGTTTTACGCGCAATTCTGATACAGGAGGACGTTTATAACGATATGGAAAAATTTTTCTTTCAATATCGAACGTTTAAAAGTGTTGTGATGTACGGTTTGTGTATTCTCAGCGCATTGATTGCCGTTGTGCCGTTAGTCTTAATTTTTTATCACACAATTTCTCTTGGAATCGGTGCGCTGAATGTAGATTTCTTTACCAAGCTGCCGAAACCGGTGGGTGAACCGGGCGGGGGACTGGCGAATGCCATTGTTGGAACAATGATTCTTGTTGGACTTGGAAGCTTAATTGGTTTACCGGTTGGTGTTTTTGCCGGTGTGTATTTGGCAGAATTTGGCCGTAATAAATTTGGCACCATCATTCGTTTCCTGACTGACGTATTGAACGGCGTTCCGTCAATTGTTACGGGTGTAGTGGCGTACACTGTTGTGGTGCTGCCGATGAAACACTTTTCGGCCTACGCCGGCGGTTTCGCGCTCGGCATTTTAATGATCCCAATTATTACCCGTACCACAGAAGAAATGTTGAAAACTGTTCCGCATTCGTACCGTGAAGCGGCTCTGGCACTTGGAATTCCTCAGTGGAAAACAACGCTTCGCATTATTATCCCAGCCGCACTCGGCGGAATCGTGACGGGAATTATGCTCTCCATTGCCCGTGCAGCCGGAGAAACTGCACCATTGTTGTTTACGGCGCTCAATAATCGCTTCTGGCACACCACGCTCAATCAGCCGATTGCGTCGCTGACTGTTTTTATTTACAACTACGGCGTGTCGCCGTTTGAAGATTGGATTGCGCAAGCATGGGCAGGGGCTCTGGTTTTAATTCTACTCATATTTATTTTAAGCATGGTCGTACGTTTTGCAACCCGTCAACGTTATTAATATTACACAATACTATGGCAGAAGTTCTAGAAAAAGAAGATATTATCATCAACACCATGGCATCGCTGCCTCCGACATCAACGAAGACGACAGACCAGCCGGCGGTTAAAAAGATCACGGCCGAGTCGATCAATTGTTATTTTGGAAAAGTTCATGCGCTGAAAAATATTTCATTCGCAATTCCTGAACACAGCGTCGTTGCCATTATCGGACCGTCCGGCTGCGGGAAATCAACTTTCCTCCGTTCCATCAACCGTATGCACGAATTGATACCCGACAGCCGTATCACGGGGAAGTTGACTCTTGATGGGGATGATATCTATGCAATGGATGCTGTCGTGGTGAGAAAGCGTATCGGCATGGTATTTCAAAAGCCAAACCCGTTTCCAACGATGTCCATTTTTGATAACGTTTCAGCCGGTTTGCGCATGAATGGCATGCGAGACAAAAAAGCTCTTGCCGAGATTGTTGAAAAAAGTTTGAAGCAGGCAGCCCTATGGAATGAAGTAAAAGATTCTCTGTCAAAAAGCGGCATAAGTCTTTCCGGTGGTCAACAGCAGCGATTGTGCATCGCACGAACTCTTGCCGTCAGCCCTGAAGTTATTTTAATGGATGAACCGGCAAGCGCGTTGGATCCGATATCGACGGCAAAGATTGAAGAATTGATTTACGAGTTGAAAAAGGATTATACCATAGCTATCGTGACGCACAATATGCAGCAAGCCGCACGCGTCAGCGATTACACCGCGTTCTTCTACATGGGTGAATTGATTGAGTACGATTCAACAAAATCAATTTTTACCATTCCGAAGAAAAAGCAAACGGAAGATTACATTACGGGGCGATTCGGTTAATTTTTTTTTGCACAGAGGCATCAAGATACAACGAAGTACGAATGAATAAATTCACATCACTTGCTGCGGTACAGAGGTATTAGGAAAATTATGGAACGACATTTTCAACGCGATCTCGAAAATCTGAAAATTGACGTCATCAAAATGGGAAGCATCGTCGAACAAAATATTATCGATGCGCTCGACGCCGTGCTTAAACAAAATAAGGAACTGGCGAAAAAAGTTATCGCGTCTGACGGCCGCGTGAACAGTTTTGAAATCCAAATTGATAATGGTGTCGTTGATCTGCTGGCGTTGCAGCAGCCGGTGGCGAGCGATCTTCGTTTGATTCTTGCCATTCAAAAAATTAATAATGATTTGGAACGCATTGGCGACCACGCCGTGAATATTGCCGAATCTGCCCTTGCCATCATTGAATCGAAGCAAAACGAAACACTGCTCGAAATTCCAAACATGGCAGCCATTGCCAAAGAAATGTTTCAGCAAGCGCTGGACAGTTTTATTCACCTGCATCCGCAGCAAGCACGACTGGTGTTGGAAAGTGATGATAGGATTGATACGTTGAACCGATCAATGATTTCAGAGGTGGTCAGTCTTATCAAAACCGATCAACGCAGCACAGAAGGATGCCTACAGCTTCTTCGCATCAGCAGAAACCTTGAACGCATTGCCGATCTGACAACGAACATTGCCGAAGAAGTAATTTTTCATACAGAAGCGCGTGTGGTAAAACATCACGCCGAAGAAGGATAAAGTAAAATCAATTAATACAAAATTTCTTTCACTAAAAAGGCAATCCTACCGATTGCCTTTTTTATTGTACTTCACATTGCTGTTTAATCATTTGGTCCATAGTGCGGCACGGAACCGCGGGCGTGGTTGTATAACGGTGAATCGAGCCTTTCAAATCGGAAACGATATTCCTCTTTGGAAACAGAATTTCTCCAGTGCCCGGTGAGCATGCCAAGCCCCGTAATGGCAATGAAAACACCGACAAGTAAACTGCCGAATACCCACGGAGGAACTGGTGACGATGATTTTTTTGCCCGAAGCACCAGCGTGTTTTTTACCGGACATTCTTCAACACACCGCATGCAGCTTGTGCATTCATCGCTCCACACTTGAATGACTTTGTGAACCTTAATGTTTGCAGGACATGCCTTGGTGCAAAGATCGCAATCAATACAAGTTTCTTTACTGCGCGTAATGCGAAACGGCGACAACAATCCGCCAAGGCCGAGTAATGCGCCGTAAGGACATAAGTATCGGCACCAAAAATTTTTAATGAAGACCGACAACACCATCAAACCGATGATGACCCATAACGCAAACTGTGAAATCTCGGCAAAGAACAGATAGAGCTTAATGTCGGCAACTTTGTTGTACGGACTATTGATGAAAAGCGAAAGATCATCAACGCTCATTTTCCCAATCGAATAGAGAAAGAAGATGAGGAGCAGATATTTTAATGACCGCAGCGGATAATCCAGCCATCGCCACACGGTAAAATTCCGTTTGAATATTTTTTGGCCTAGCATCCACAACGATTCGCTCAATGTTCCCACCGGGCACAGCCAGCTGCAAAAAGCTTTTTTCAAAACAATACTTACGGCAATTATTGCGACGAGAATAATTGTAGCGGCAGGATGAATGGTGTTGAGTGTTCCGCTTCCGATCCAATGTATGAGTCCCATGAGTGCGCTGATGGGAAGGAACCCCTCAACGCCGGGAGGCCTTTGAAAATAATTTTTTTCTCCGGCGGCCATGCCCCATTGCATGAAGAGGTAAAATTCAATTCCAATCCAAGCACATAACAAAATAAATGTCAGCTGCACGGTTGAACGGAAAAATTGTGAATCGTTTTTTAATCTCTCCATGACACGACGGTACAATGGCTGTGAAGGATTCACTCTAAATTTTTGACGCCTCTGCTCTTGAGGAACTTTTTTTCTTCGCGGTAAGGGCTGCTGTTCATTCGTTTTCCGAAGGACAGTTTCGTTCTTTAGAATTGTCGGAGGATTTTCGATGTCCATAACAGGATGATTTTATCTTTTTTATTCTCAAAAAAAATGCAGCGGACTTGGCTACGCAGCCAAGTATCCGCTTTTTTTCATATCTTTGGAAACTTCAAGAATGCTCTTTTTCATCAGTTGTCCAAAGAACACATCTTTTGTCGCTTTCCATGTTTCATGCATGGGGCACGGTTCTGTGGTGCTGCATTTTTCATAACCCATGACACATGAATCAATAGATCCCCTTCCATCGATCGCCTCGATGATATCGAACAGAACAATACTGGACGCAGGTTTTGCCAGCCAAAATCCTCCGGATACCCCTTTCATGGAATGAAGCATGCCTTTGTGTGACAGCTTCTGAAAAATTTTTCCAAGGAAGTGGAAAGGAATATGCAGATGCGATGAGATTTCTTTAATCGTTGTCATCTCGCCCTGTTTCTTTTGCGCAAGATAGATCACCGACTGCAGTGCATACTCGCATTGACGGCTGAAGAAGACGCTCATAATAACCTCATAGATTGGTAAGTGTGAAATGACAATTATCGCTTCAACCGATGTCATCCTGTCGGCACTACATATAACTTTGTAACGCTTTCATATAATTTGCACGCTCAAACGACGACGGATCGGCAACTGATTGGTGACTCATACTGCCGCGCACTTCTTTCAATGCCGGATATTCATGTTCCACCATCCACTGTTGAACACCCGTCAACACTTCGCGAATTTTTCTCGGACCGTGGCGAAGCAAAGCAGAACACATCATCGTAACATTGGCGCCCGCCAATACTAATTTTATCACATCTTCCGATGTATGCACGCCGGTTGTTGCGGCAAGATCGGCTTTTACTTTTTTGTATAAAATTGCAATCCATCGCAACGGTAACCGCAGTGCATCGGACGTGCTGAGGAGAACACCCGGTTCTACGTTGAGTGTGTCAAGATTAATATCCGGTTGATAGAAACGGTTGAACATCACCAACCCATTCACTCCCATGTTATCCAACCGTTGTGCCACGTTGGGGATCGATGTGAAAAAGGGAGAGAGTTTCACCGAAATCGGAATCTTGACTTGATTACGAACATCTTTCACGATATCGAAATACGTTTGCTCGACGTCGTCACTGGTCAGGCTCACATTCGTGGGGATGTAATAGACATTTAATTCTAATGCATCGGCGCCGGCTTGTTCAATTTTTTTTGCATAATCCACCCAGCCTCCATCCGTCACCCCGTTGATACTGCCGATGATGGGAATAGCAACCGACTCTTTCAGTTTGCGAATGTGTTCAAGATACTCGTCCGGACCGGAATGGTATTCGTCCACGGAGGGGAAATAAGATGTTGCCTCAGCGTAACTTTCAGCGTGGTACGTAAGGTGGTGGTACAATTCTTTTGTTTCGTGACGAATCTGTTCTTCAAAGATTGAAAAAAGCACCACTGCCGATGCCCCGTAATCTTCCATCAATTTTACATTGCCGACCGTGCGGGACATTGGCGATGCGGATGGAACGATGGGGTTTTTAAGTTCCAGACCGAGATACGTTGTTGATAGATCCATGATAATCTCCAGTTTTGAAAAGTCTGACACTGCTGAGCATCAGACTTCTTTTTGTGTACAAATTAGTGTTCGCTTGCTACTGATTGCGGTGCGTGTCCGCCAAAATTCATTGCCGCAAGTTGTTCGTAAAATCTCCAACGTTTCATCACGTCATCCTGAGCTTCTTTCAATAACCGCTTTGCTTTTTCCGGCGCCATTTTGGTCAGCATCTTGTACCGGATTTCATTGTAGGCGTATTCTTCGAATTTTATTTTCGGAGGTTTGGAATCGAGTTGGAACGGATTCTTTCCTTCTTTCGGCAGTGCCGGATTGTAACGGTACAGAGGCCAGTGACCCGAGTCGACGGCAAGTTTTTGCGCGTTCAATCCATACTGCATGTTGATACCGTGTGCAATGCAATGGCTGTATGCGATGATGAGTGACGGGCCATCGTACGCTTCCGCTTCAAGAAATGTTTTGACGGTTTGCAGATCGTTCGCACCCATCGCAACTTGACCGACGTACACATTGCCGTAACTCATCGCAATCAAGCCAAGATCTTTTTTGCCGACCGGTTTTCCACCGGCAGCAAATTTTGCCACAGCGCCGCGCGGTGTCGACTTCGACATTTGGCCGCCGGTGTTGGAGTACACTTCCGTGTCGAGCACGAGGATGTTGACGTTGGCGCCGGAGGCAAGCACATGATCCAGTCCGCCGAATCCAATATCGTACGCCCAACCGTCGCCTCCCATAATCCACACGCTCTTCTTTACCAGCGTATCGGCAATTTCCAGCAGATGCCTGGCTTCAGGAGTGGTAGTTCCCTTCAACTGTTCTTTCAATTTCTTTACACGTTCGCGCTGTTCATAAATTGCCAACTCGTCATTTTGTTTGGCAGAAAGAATTTCGTTCACAAATTCTTCGCCGAGCTGCGGAATAAGATGGATGAGCAATTCATTTGCCTGCTCCTGCTGTTTGTCGATGGAAAGCCGGAAACCAAATCCGAATTCCGCATTGTCTTCGAATAATGAATTCGACCAGGCCGGTCCGCGCCCATCGGCATTCTTTGTCCACGGTGTTGTCGGCAAGTTGCCGCCGTAGATGGAAGAACACCCTGTTGCATTAGCGACAATCGTTCTGTCGCCGAACAGTTGGCTGACTAATTTTACGTACGGCGTTTCTCCGCATCCCGAGCACGCGCCGGAAAATTCAAACAGCGGCTGTAGGAACTGGGAACCTTTAATTGTTTTTACATCCACCGTGCGGCGGTCAACTTCGGGAATCGTCAAGAAGTAATCCCAATTTTTTCGCTCTTGTTCTCTGACGGCAGGCTGCGGAACCATATTCAGTGCTTTGTACTTCGTTTCCTTTTTATTTTTTGCCGGGCACACTTCAACGCATATACCGCATCCGGTGCAATCTTCCGGTGCAATTTGAATGGTGTATGCCTGACCTTTATAATCATTTCCTTTGTACAGCATATGCTTGAAAGTTTCTGGAGCGCCGGTCGCGAGTTTATTATCGTACACTTTAATGCGAATCGTTGCATGCGGACAGACGAGCGCGCACTTGCCGCATTGAATACACCATTCAGCATCCCATGAAGGAATTTCGGTAGCAATATTTCTTTTTTCCCACATCGTTGTGCTGGTGGGATACGTTCCATCAACAGGGAATTTGCTCACAGGAATCGAATCACCGTTGCCGGCAATCATCACACCGGTTACTTCTTTAATGAATGTCGGTGCATAATTCGGAACCACCGGAGGAAGTTCAATCTTGCTGGTGAGTTCGTTCGGATATTCAACCTGGTAGAGATGTTCAATCGTGGCGTCAACAGCAGCATAATTCATCTTTACAATGTCTTCGCCTTTTTTTCCGTACGTCTTCTTGATCGATTTTTTAATTGCTTCGATGGCTTGTTCTTTGGGAAGAACGCCGGAGATGGCAAAGAAACATGTCTGCATAATCGTGTTCACACGTCCGCCCATGCCGGTTTTTTGAGCAACGGCATTTCCGTCAATCACATAGAGTTTTATTTTTTTCTTGAGGATTTGTTGCTGCACACTGAGCGGAAGATTATCCCACACGCGCTCCTTGGCAAACGGTGAGTTAATTAAAAATGTTCCGCCGTCAATCAACGATGTGAGCATGTCGAACTTTTCAAGGAACTGCCATTGATGGCATGCAACAAAATTTGCTTTCGAGATTAAATATGTGGAAAGAATCGGGCGCGGGCCGAAGCGTAAGTGCGACGTTGTCGTTGATCCTGATTTTTTCGAATCGTAGACAAAATATCCCTGACCGTAAAAATCGGTTTCTTCGCCGATAATTTTGATTGAATTTTTATTCGCACCGACTGTTCCATCAGCGCCCAAGCCGTAGAACATTGCGCGGATGACATCGCTTTTTTCAGTGGTAAACAACGGATCGTATGTTAAACTGGTGTGCGAAACATCGTCATTGATACCGACGGTAAAATGACTTTTCATCTTCGGCTTACTGAGTTCGTCGAACGCTGCTTTCACCATTGCCGGCGTAAATTCTTTTGACGACAGTCCGTATCGTCCGCCGATAATTTTTGGATACGCTGCGAATGGAAGTTCGCCTGCGGTAAATTGTTCATGCACTGCATTGACGACATCAAGGTACATCGGTTCGCCCGATGTACCGGGTTCTTTTGTTCTGTCGAGAACCGCAATTGATTTTGTTGTTTTTGGAAGTGCGTTGATGAAATGCTTGATGGAGAAGGGGCGGTACAACCGGACTTTTACGACGCCAACTTTTTCTCCTTTTTCCATTAATACTTCAACTGTTTCGTGCGCTGCTTCTGATCCCGAACCCATGATGATAACTATCCGTTCAGCATCCGGCGCGCCGAAATAATCGAAGAGGTGATATTGTCTGCCGACGATTTTTGCAAACTTGTCCATCGCTTTCTGGACGATGTCGGGACATTTTGTGTAAAAAGGATTAACGGTTTCGCGTGCCTGGAAATATACATCGGGGTTTTGTGCAGTGCCGCGCATAACCGGATGTTCCGATGTTAATCCGCGCTGGCGGTGTGCGGCAATGAAATTTTCATCCATCATTGCTTTAATGTCGTTGATTGCTAAAGCTTCAATTTTCATCACTTCATGCGACGTGCGGAAGCCATCGAAGAAATGCAAAAAGGGAATTCGTGATTCAAGTGTTGCTGCTTGGGAGATGAGCGCAAAGTCCATTACTTCCTGCACATTGTGCGAACACAACATTGCAAATCCCGTAGAACGCGTTGCCATAACATCACTGTGATCGCCAAAGATCGATAGTCCCTGCGCCGCAATAGATCGTGCGGATACATGAAAAACAGTCGAGGTTAATTCACCGGCGATCTTAAACATGTTAGGAATCATCAACAGCAAACCTTGCGAAGCGGTAAATGTGGTGGTAAGCGAACCGGTTTGCAGTGCGCCGTGTACTGCGCCCGACGCACCTCCTTCACTCTGCATCTCCGCAACAACCGGCACCGTACCCCAAATATTTTTTTTGCCTTCGGAAGACCATTGATCGCACCATTCGCCCATGTTGGATGACGGTGTGATTGGATAGATGGCAATAACTTCGTTGGTTTTATGTGCTACATACGCTGCGGCTTCGTTACCGTCGATGGTAACTTTTTCTCGCAGAGAATTTTTTTCGTTTGATGACATTATGAATACCTCGTTATCCTTTTTAGTTTCTGTTAATGCAAGCCAAAATGGGTTGGAAATCTATTCAGCTTTTTGACTTATTTGAGCGAATCGGTTTATGTTAAAATTCTGAAGGATAGTGTTGCAAAAACGTTGCCAGAATAGGACTTATGGAAGAATTGAAAAACAGACTAAAATTGCGGGTTTTACCTCTATAATGTTTTCAACAGTGCGAATGGTATGAAATCAGACTCTTATTTTCAGGAATGTCTAGAGGGAATGAATAAGTGCGATTTGGTCTTGTTTGAAAAAAGGTGATAACTAAGAAAAAGTTGTTAGATCTGAAACTGTTCTGCTTCCAAAGTTACCGCAGAAACATTCGACAGTTTTTTTCTTGAGGTAAGTTCGGTGTTAAACCATGCTGCGCTGATGCCGTGCAGTTCTGCAGTCGTAGAGAGCCATTCCAATTCGCTGTCATCAAGATTGTTGTCAACCATTGCAAGATGGAGGCCGTCTTTGATGAAGCACTTGGCAATTTCCTGATTAGAAAATTGGGGATATTCATCAACAATGTATTCGTTCTCCAAAATTTCATTGATAGAATTTTCACAGAATTCTTTTTCAAATCCCATGATCTTTCCAATGCGCAGCATGAGTTGTTTTTCTTGGTCGTGAACGATGCGATCTTTACGGATGAGAAGGAGTAATCCTTTGAAGTATTGGCTGTGATCTGGCAGAGATATTTTTATAGGCATTGATCTGACATAAAAAATGTGAGATACAATATTTTTTTTGGGAAGAACAAAGGCGAAGGATGCCCCGCTGCCGTTATTCCGTACGAAAGTAGACAAGTTTTGTGCTACTGTCAATGACGAATATAAAACGAAATTATTGTTCCTTGTGTGTAATTGTGTTGATGTCAACTCCTGCGGCTTTCATTTTTTCCTCCGCCTCGCGTTCTATGAGATCGCATAGAGTAGTGAGAGTGGAATCGAATTCAACAAACGGTCTTCGGGAATGGACAAGCTGATATTCAATTGGTTCCCACGTTGCAATATCCGCTTCGTTGTGCTGAATTTGCACTTCCAATTTATCCAATGCGAAAGCTACTTTGGCTTCGTATGTCTCTCTCGCTTCAAATTCATTCCACAAAGAAAAAATTTCTTCGCCGGTTTCATTTCCGAAATGAGTTCGAATATTTTCGATCGCTTTCAATTCCTTTGTCTGTTTCAATTTTTTTAAAACTTCATTACCAACCATCCGCGGAACAGGGGTGTCGCCGGCTTCAATTTCTACAATATCATGAATGACAATCATTTTCAGCAATTTCTCAAAATTGAGTCTTTTATCCAGTTTTGGCTGCAGTAAAATTGCCATCAAGGTCATTCGCCACGTATGTTCTGCAACGCTTTCCTGCCTTCCGGATGATGTATAACTGTGGCGAAGTTCAAATTTTAGCTTTTCTGCGCTGTGAAGAAAAGAGTAGATCGCTGCAAGATCGTTCATAAGGTTTCTCGGTACGATTGTTGAATATTTTCAGCATAAGATATAAAATTTTGCTTATTTTTCTTCAGCATTTCTTTATTCAAGTTCTTGGTGTCCGACGTCGGTTGGCATGAGAATGTAAAACAAGGATTAAAAGGTCAACGTATGTTTGGAAAATTTTCAATCTATCTTTCACTGTTTGCCGGTGTTATGTCTGTTCTTGCGTACATTCAAGCGGCGTTAGGAAACAAAAAGAAACTTACCATAGGACGTATTGGACTGTACGTCAGTGCACTAGGAATTTTTCTTGCATCCGGTTTGTTGCTCGTTGATATTCTTCTGCACAATTTTGAAAATGGCTATGTCTGGAGTTACAGTTCCCGCGATTTACCATGGCATTTTTTGCTTTCCACATTTTGGGCTGGACAAGAAGGAAGTTTCATGTTCTGGGCATTGTGTTCCGCCCTGTTGAGTATTTTTCTTTTATCCTACACACGCCGGCGAGAACTTGAAGCACACGTCTTGACGGTATTTCTTGTTGTGCAGACATTTCTTGTCGTTTTGCTTGCGGCAAAGTCTCCCTTCAAAACAATATTCGAACAATTTCCCGGACAGCTTGCCGCGGGTCAAATTCCGCACGATGGAAGAGGCCTCAATCCATTGCTGCAAAATCTCTGGATGGTTATTCATCCGCCGATTTTATTTATCGGCTTTGCGGCAATGGCAATTCCATTCAGCTTTGCCGTTGCGGCACTCTGGAGAAAAGACTATCACGGATGGCTGACAAGTACGTTTCCATGGGTAATTTTTTCTGGATTAGCGCTTGGCGCCGGATTAATGCTCGGTGCATATTGGGCCTACGGTGTGCTGGGATGGGGCGGCTACTGGGGATGGGATCCGGTAGAAAATTCGTCTTTAATCCCTTGGATTCTGTCAATGGCGTTACTGCACACGATGTTGGTGCAGGCTCGCACCGGAAACTTAGTGCGGACAAATTTTATTTTTGCCATTCTTTCGTTTGTGTTTGTTATCTACTCGACATTTCTTACACGGAGCGGCGTGTTGGGGGATTCTTCCGTGCATTCATTCACCGATCCCGGTACCATTGTCTATGGTTTACTTCTTATCTTTCTTGCAACAACAATCGTTTTTGGTTTTGGATTTCTTTTTGTGCGCAGGAAAGAATTGAAAGCTATTGCCAAGCCGATGCATTGGCTTACGCGTGAGTTTGCTTTGTCCATCGGCTCTTTTGTTTTGCTAGCAAGTGCGATCATTGTTTTCTTCGGAACAAGCCTCCCTCTTTTTTCAAAGACACAAGTCGATGCCACATTCTACAATACCATGAATCTTCCGGTGGCAATTCTTGTAACACTGCTTATCGGGTACAGCTTGCTTGTTCGATGGGAACAAGAAGACGGTACATTCTTAAAAGAAAAATCATGGAAGTCTCTGCTCGGTGCTTTTGTCGGAATGGTTGTGATAGCCTTCTTTAGCTCGTTCAATATTGTGCATATGCTCTTTATCTTTGCCTCGCTCTTTGCACTTTTTGTGAATGTAGAAATTGCTTACCTCACGGCAAGGGGAAATTTCAAATTAATGGGGGGAAAGATTGCGCACATCGGCATTGCTGTCTTTCTGATCGGTGTAATCCTTTCCGGAAATTACGATCAAAAAAAATCTGCACTGCTTGAGTTGAATACACCGCAGGAAATTTTTGGATACAACGTTACGTACACCGGCCGGCAGCACATTGAAGGACACAAGACGGCATTTGCCGTTACCGTGCAGAAAGACGGCAGTACGGCAACGCTGCTTCCGGTAATGTTTGAAACGCAAGATCAAGGTGTGATGCGTAACCCGGATATTGAATCATTCTTGACGAAAGATTTTTATATCTCTCCTGTTGGGGTAGAAGAAAGCAAGACGGGCGGCGACGGGAATATAATGCTTCGAAAAGAAGAGCATGTAGTAATAGGAGGTGCATCAGTGACATTCTCCGGTTTTGACATGAAAGGCCACGATGCTGCAAATGCTAACGGCGGAATGAAAGTTGGTACAACATTGGAAATTACAGCAGGCAAAGAAAAGGAAACCGTAATACCGTACGTTATTTTTGGAGGCGGGGAACCAAAATATTATTCTGCCGACTCAAAATTGTTGAAGGGAAAAGTTCAATTGCTCTCCATGAACATCGGCGGAATGGGAGACGGGAAATCGGTGATCGAAATTTCGTTACTGCAAGACGGGCAAAAACCGAAGCTTGAATCGAAAGAAGTGCTGACAGTAGAAGCCAGTGTTAAGCCGTTCATTATGCTGGTGTGGATCGGTACGCTGTTGCTCTTCGCTGGATTCATTATTTCCATTCAGCGGCGCAGAAAAGCAGATGTAGTTTAGATTTGTTCAAATAATAATCATCCTACACTCACTGCGGTTAATTCGATGACAAAGGTACTCCCACCGCTGTTTTCACTTTCCACATACACACGCCCCTTGTGAATTTCCACAATCTCTTTCACAATTGCCAACCCTAAACCTGTTGCAACTTCGCCGCCGGTTGGTTTTGCCGACAAAATCTGAAATTTTTTGAAGAGCAATTGTTTATCTTGCTCGGAAAGCCCTGGGCCCGAATCAGTAACCCAAAATCGCACAACTGAATTGTGCCGGTACACGCCGGAACGGATTACAGTATGGCTCGGCGAATATTTAATGGCGTTGCTTATAAGATTTTCAATAGCCTCCTGCATGCGCAACGGATCAACAAATACCGTTACATCATCGGAGTCATCGGAAACAAAGGTGAGAATTTGTTCTTTCGTTTGTGCATGGAATTTGTATCCGTCGATGATGATTGCGGCAATTTCTGCGAAATTTATTTTTTCCATGTGAAAAGTAATTTCACCGCTTTCAATTGCCGACAAACTTAATAAATCATTGATGATGGCAACCATGCGGTCAGCACCGAACCGAATCATCTTGAGGTATTTTAAGGCAAACGCGTTTAAAGATGCTGATTGTTCCACCTCTTTGGTTAAGCCGGTAATAGAAATGAGCGGACTCTTTAAATGATGAGCCACCATATCAAGCAATTGCGACTTCATCATATTGGCATTTTCTGCCGTCACTTTTTGATGTTCTGTTTCTTCTAACAAGCGTTTTGTTTTTTCCTGCTCTTCGCGCAGATCTTTCGTGCTGTCATTAATCAACCGCTCAAGTTGATGCTGCCGGTGTCTAATACTGCGAACTCGAATTCGGTACAATATGTAGACACTTACCATGAAGAGTACGATGAGTACAAAATAGAATAGCGTCGTTTCGTAAAAATATCCCTCCCTCGTAAACGTGAACGATGCACCGTCGGTATTCCACACGCCGTCGCTGTTTGCGGCAAGGACTCTAAATGTATAAACTCCCGCCGGTAAATTTGTATAGTACGCCGTGCGCCGTGTTCCGAGATCTTCCCAGATTTTATCGTATCCTTCCAACTTTACTTTAAAGTGAACTTTTTTAGGGCTGAGAAAACTTAGTCCGGTAAAATGAATTTCAAATCTATCTTTGCTTGGACTTATCACCAGGTTATCGGACATCGGTACGCTTTTGTTGTCTACGAGAAAATCTTCAATGACAACAAGCGGCGGCTGTCGATTGACTGATATTGATTTTGGATCAACAGTTGCCAACCCGGCTTCTGTCGGGATCCACAGTGAACCATCATGCGCCTTCCAACCGGCAGGCTGCACGCCGCCATTGCACTCCGTACTTTTAAGGCCGTTTTCTTTGCCGTAGGCAACACTGGTGACTTTAGCAATCATCTTATCGGCGCATTGATGAAGTTCGTTTTTGTTTACGTGAAAGATTCCTTTATTCGACGTCATCCATATTCGGCCGTAATTATCTTCCAAGATTTGGAAGATCACATCGTCGAACAATCCTTGCTGTGTTGTGATGGAGGCAATTTTTCCTTTGTTGTAGAGATTCAAACCGCCGCCAAATGTTCCTATCCACACCGTGCTGTCGCGATCTTGGTAGAATGAATGGATGAAATTGCTGGAGAGGCCGTCTTTTGTCGACAGAGAAACGACACCGGTATCGCTGAGAATAGAAATACCATTACCGTCTGTTCCAATCCAGATATTGCCATACGCATCTTCCATGAGTGCGCTGGTGTAATTTGACACCAATCCTTGCTTCGTGGTTACGGAAGAACATGAACCATTCTCGAATTTTAAAACACCTTTCCCGACAGTGGCAACCCACACTCTATTTTTTCTATCGATAATGACACTGCTGGTGATAAGATTTTTTGTACGTTCAATAGGCTGTACGGGATGCACTTTGCCTTTTTCAATCGTACTAATT